>WGFY01000070.1 GCA_015491995.1 Mesoaciditoga sp. | reverse complement strand
CTTTTGGACTAAACATTCATGAATCGATGATCAGCCAGTATTTTTCATATCTTGCGAATATTCTGCAAGGCAATTTTGGCATTTCGCTTGTTTACTTTCCCACGCCTGTCATAAAGATCGTATCTCAAAGTTTACCATGGACGTTGGGTTTGTTTGGCTTATCAACGATCATTGGGTTTGTGATAGGCACATTTTTGGGAATTTACGTTGCATGGCGCCGTGAAAAAAGAATATCATCCATCACACTAGTTTCAGCACTCTTTTTTAACTCTTTTCCGTATTTCTGGTTTGGACTTCTTATTCTTTATCTGTTTGGATTTATACTTGGCTGGTTCCCATTAGGCGGAGCTTATTCGACCAGAACAACTCTTCATGGATTGAGTTATGTGATCAGTGTGATACATCATGCGTTTCTTCCTGCTTTAACGATCATCATCAGCTCACTTGGAGGATGGCTTTTGACAATGAGAAACAACATGATATCTGTGTTGACAGAAGATTACATAACCGTCGCTGAGGCCAAAGGGCTTAAAGAAAGGGATATAATGCTCAAATATGCAGCACGGAATGCGATTTTGCCAAATGTTACCGGATTTGCCATGTCACTTGGGTTCATTGTGGGTGGCGCAATTTTAACTGAAATCGTCTTTTCGTATCCTGGAATGGGCTATATTTTGTATCAAGCGGTTATCGGCCAAGATTATCCATTGATGCAAACGATATTTTTGATGATCTCAATAGCGGTCTTGCTTGCCAATCTTGTTGCCGACATCCTTTATGGATTCATAGATCCACGCGTTAGGGAGTGATTTTATGACGAGAAATTCATATCTTGCACCATTTTTTAGAAACAAAAAGGGAATGTCAGGGCTTTTGATAGTAATTTTATTTGTGATAATCGCTGTTAGTGCACCGTATATTTCACCGTTTGATCCGAACAAAATGGTTGCCATTCCCCTTCAATCTCCGTCAAGTGCACATTGGCTTGGAACAAATCATTTGGGAGAGGATTTGTTATCAAGGGTTATATGGGGTACACGCACTTCTTTGATGGTGGGAATAATTACCGGGTTGTTGAGCACCGCATTTTCGATGATCATTGGGCTGAGTGCCGGATACTTTGGCGGTATAATCGATGACATCTTGACAACCATCACGAACATATTCCTCATCATCCCAGGTCTCCCACTCATGATCGTCATAGCGGCGTACCTGAGATTTAAAGGTATAACCCCGATCATAATTGTGATTGCGATAACTGGATGGCCTTCTGGTGCCAGGCTTTTACGCTCTCAAATGCTTTCGCTAAGAGGCCGTGAGTTTGTCACTGCGGCAAGAATTTTGGGTGAAAAATCGATGCATGTGATCTTTTATGAAATATTTCCTCTCATGCTTTCTTTGGTAGTTGCCAATTTCTTCAGCGCGACCATTTATGCGATACTTGGTGAAGCTGCCTTGGAATTTTTGGGCCTTGGAAATGTCAATCTCATTACTTGGGGCACGATCCTTTATTGGGCTCAAAACGATCAGGCTTTACTTACTGGAGCATGGTGGTGGATACTTGCACCGGGGTTATGCATATCGATTTTAGGGGCTGGATTCGCCCTTTTAAATTTTTCTATGGATGAGATATCCAACCCGAAGCTTAGAGGTAGAGGATGAATATGTTGCAGATAAAAGATTTGATCGCTGGATACGAGATGGAAGAAAAATGGGTTGCAGCAGTTGATCACGTTTCCCTTAATATAAAAAAAGATGATTTTATAGGGCTCGCCGGAGAGTCTGGATGTGGTAAGTCCACTCTGGCTTTCTCGATAATGGGCCTGCTTAAAAAACCCGGGAGGATAAAATCTGGGTCTATTCTGTTTAGGGGAGAAGAACTGACGAAAATGAGTGATGAGAAACTACGAAATATAAGGTGGAGAGATATTTCAATGGTCTTTCAAAGCGCGATGAACTCTTTGAATCCGATCATGCGAATTGGAGATCAAATAGTGGACTCCATACGTGCTCACAAGATTGTATCGATGGAGGAAGCTCATGAGAGGGCAGAAGAACTCTTGAAACTTGTTAACATATCTCCAGACAGGGTAAATGGCTATCCACATCAATTGAGTGGTGGAATGAAGCAACGTGTTATGATGGCAATGGCTCTTTCTCTAAACCCATCACTTATCATAATGGATGAGCCTACCACAGCCTTAGATGTTGTCGTGCAGCGCATGATAATTGAAGAAATCGAGGAAATACGCGAAAAGTTAGGCTTTTCGATTCTATTCATAACTCACGATCTTTCTCTCTTGGTGGAAATAAGCAAGCGGATTGCCATAATGTACGCAGGTGAAATAGTTGAAATAGCGAATTCTCAGGAGCTCTATTTGAATCCTTTGCATCCTTACACTCAAGGCTTGATGAACTCCTTTCCGACTCTTGTCGGCCCCCTTAGGCGTTCGAATGGAATTCCAGGCAGACCTCCAGATTTGTCTCAACCAATTGAGGGATGCAGATTTTACGACAGGTGTGCCAAGAAAATGAATATCTGTAAAATTAGGCATCCCGTTTTAAACAGCGTTGGGAACAATCATAAAGTGGCTTGTTGGATCCATTCAGGTGATGAAGATGAATGATTTTTTGAAGTTAGAGAGCGTTTCAATGCACTTTCCAATTAGAAAATTCGGAAAACGTGTGCGTTATGTCCATGCTATGGATGATGTTTCGTTTTCTCTTAAAAAAGGTGAAGTACTTTCATTGGTCGGAGAAAGCGGTAGCGGAAAGACAACCACGGCTCGTGTCATAGCGAGGGTATACACTTCAACTTCTGGAGATGTGTTTGTCAACGGAAAAACAATAAACAGAAAAATGTCTAAAAATGAGTTGAAAGAATACAGGCACCGTGTTCAAATGATCTTTCAGGATCCGTTTTCTTCACTCAACCCAACTAAACGGGTAGGGTCAATACTTTCAAGGCCATTTATATTGTATAAGTCCATGCATAATTCCAAGGAAATGAGACAAGCGGAAAAGGATGTGTTGGAATTAGTGGGAATCGCACCTCCAGAACTATACCTTGACAAATTCCCGCATGAACTTAGCGGTGGTCAAAGACAGAGAGTGGGAATCGCGAAGGCCATATCCGTTGAACCGGATCTTATTCTTGCAGATGAGCCCACGTCGATGCTGGATGTGTCGATCAGACTTAGCATAATGAACACACTTTTGAAATTAAAGGAAGAAAGAAATCTTTCGTATCTTTACATAACTCATGATCTTGCAGGTGCTCGGTACGTGTCAAATCGTATAGTTGTCATGTATGCTGGCATGATAATGGAAATTGGATCGGCAGAAGATTTGATTCAGCATCCACTGCATCCTTACACTCAACTTTTGAAAAAAGCTGCGCCTTCCCCAGAAACTGGATTCAACAAAAAGAAATTGGGATACGTTGGAGAGGTTCCAAGCCTCATCTCCCCCCCAAAAGGATGTAGATTCAGCCCAAGGTGCCCTTTTGCAATGGAAAAGTGCTCAAAAGATACACCCTTGTTGTACAAAATGGAAGGTAGGAAAGTGAGGTGCTTCCTTTATGAAAAGCAGAATTGAAGAGATGCTCAATTCGATGAGCCTCGATGAAAAGATAGGGCAAGTGGTCATATGCGGTTTCTATGGCATAACTCCATCGAAAGAGATAAAAACCTTGATTCAAAAGTATCATCTCGGAAATGTGATACTCTTCAAAAGAAATGTTGAAAATCCGGAGCAATTGAGGAAACTCACGACATCACTTCAAGAGATGTCGAAAATGCCACTGTCAATTGCAACAGATCAAGAAGGAGGGATCGTTACTCGTCTTACAAAACCGTTTACCACTTTTCCAGGGAATATGGCGACAGCAGCGACGGGAGATCCACATAACGCTTACTTAAGCGGATTGATTATGGCCAAAGAAATGCGTTCAGTTGGCATAAATTGGAATCTCGCACCTGTTGTGGATGTCAATGATCTCCCTGAAAATCCCGGTATTGGCGTGAGAAGTTATTCAGACGATCCTGGAATAGTTGCCAAATTTGCCTCCGAATTTTTAAAAGGGTTACATGATGGAAAGGTTGCAGCATGTGCCAAACACTTTCCTGGAAAAGGTCACAGTTCAAAAGATGCGCATTTGGAGATGCCAACGGTTGACAGGGATCGGGAAACGTTAGAAAAAGTGGAATTGTATCCATACAGAGAATTGATGAAAGTTGGCCTTGATTCTGTAATGCCATCGCATGTTTATTACCCAGCACTCTGTGAAAAAAGGAATCTCCCGGCTACCCTTTCCAAACAAGTAATGGTGGATCTGTTGAAAAACGAAATGAAATTCAAAGGGGTAACTGTTACCGATGATCTTGAAATGAATGGAATAACGAATTCGCTTTCTGGTGGCGAAGCAGCGTGGATATCTTTGGAAAACGGCGCTGACGTTGTTATGATCTGTCACACATTCGATGAGCAAGTGAGGGCATTTGAAAGGATCAAAGAAAAAGTTTCAAGTAGTTCAATTTCTGTTGAAAGGCTCAACAACGCCGTTAAGAGAGTGCTTGAAATGAAGAGAAATATGGGTCTCTTTAAGGGTATACTTACAATAGAGAACGAGAACGGGGACAAAAAGTCTTTGGCGATATCAAGGAAAATCGTGAAAAAATCCATAACCATCTGCCGCGATCTCGATGAAATCGTCAAAAAAGTGTCCAATGAACCTATTTTGATAGTTTATCCATCGAGTACGAATTTGGTAAAGGTTGAAGAAGGTGGAGAACAAGGAAAGTTGGAATTGGTCAAAACCTTCGAACGACTATCAAAATTTGAAGTTAAAAGTGTACCCGTTTCTTCCAAACCTACGAATGATGAAATTAGAAGTGTGATCTCAAAGATCAAAGACTTTGAGGGGATAACTTTGCTTTGTACTCTTAACGCACATATCATAGAAGGGATGCGAACACTTGTGAGTGGGGTGATGAAAGAGCACTCGAAAAAGACATTGCTTGTGGCGTTAAGGAATCCATATGATGGATTTCTGCCAAACGTCAGGAACTCCGTTGCGCTTTACAACTATTCAACGCTCTCACAGCATGTTTTTGCTGAAATGATCGCCAGCAGAGAAAGTTTTACCGGTAAACTTCCATTGATCCATTGGGAATCTTGAAGTGCGTGCAATTGGAATAGATGGCGGTGGAAGCCGTACGAGATTCGTTCTCTATGATGAGAAAGCGGGTGTTTTGAATTCGATAGAAATAAATTCGCCAAGCAACTACCATCTTGTAGATCTTGAAAAAGTTAAGAGAGTTTTCAAAGAAGGGATAGAACGTGTTTCTAACGGATCCTGTTTTGACACTCTCGGAGCAGGCTTAAGTGGTGTAGATCGTCCGAACGACAAAAAGGTGATATTCAGGGTATTCAAGGAAATAGGTGTAAAAGATTTTGCCATTTCGAATGATGGCATTACAGCGCTGTGGGGTGCAATCGATGGTGTTGGGGTTTTGATGATAGCCGGAACCGGCTCGATCATCGTTGGAAGAAATTCTAAAGGTGAAATTCATAGATCGGGAGGATGGGGGTACATGTTCGATGAATATTGTAGCGGCTTTTGGTTTTCAAATCGCGCGGCGATGGCTGCTCTTGATTGTAAAGATGGGCTCGGTCCCAAAACAGCGCTGAGCCAAAGGCTTATCGAATTTTACAACCTAAACGATATAGAAGACATCATCTATTTGTATTATTCAAATTTTGAAAAATCCAAGATAGCCTCCGCCGCCAAACTCGTTTTTGAAGAGGCTGTTAGAGGAGACGAAGTTGCCATGGAAATAGTGAGAGTCGGGATAGAGAAAGTCATGGAAATGATCAAAGTCGTCAAAGAAAGGTGTGGATTCATCGAAAACTTTGCCTTTTCTTACACGGGTGGCCTCTTTAAATCAAAATACTTTCTCGAAAGAATAAAGCAAGCTTTCGAGGCGGCATTTCCACAAGCACAATTCATACGTCCAAAATTCGGAGCCGATGTTGGTGCCGCTTTGATGGCAATCGATTCTTGGAGGAAAACGCATGAAAAGATTGGATGAAATTTTCGAAAATGCCATTAGAAACGAAACTTTCCCAGGCGCGGTTTTATTGGTGGGAAATTCCGATGAAATTATATTTCAAAAGGCTTATGGCTACCGTTCGTTAAAAGCTCAACGTGAAAAAAATGATGCCGATACGATATACGATCTTGCATCGATGACGAAAGTCATAGCCACAACCCCTGCGATCATGAGACTCGTAGAAGAGGGGAGAATTAGATTATACGATCCTGTACGCCTTTCCATAGAAGAGTTTAACGTTGAAGAAAAACGCGATATTCGCATATGGCATTTGCTGACTCACACTTCTGGCCTTCCGTCGTATTCAGAGGCATGGAGGTATGCAAATGGAAGAAAAGAACTTCTTAGAGCAATAAATTCTGTCAAACCTGATCGTGCTGGAAGAAAATTCGTCTATTCCTGTTTGAATTTCATAACACTTATGGAAATAATTGAAAGAGTTACGTCCGAAAAATTGGATGTTTTTGCAAAGCGCGAGATATTCGATCGCATAGGAATGAACCACACGGCTTTCAATCCGCCGAAAGATTGGATAACAAAAATCGCTCCCACTTCAGAGCGAGATGGTAATTTGTTGCGTGGAAAGGTGGACGACGAGCTATCATACTATCTTGGAGGAGTAAGTGGGAACGCAGGGCTTTTCTCGACTGCCGGTGATATATACAAATACGCTAAAACCCTTATGAATGATGGACTTTCTGGAACAAAGAAAGTTTTTTCCAAGGCAACGGTTAACGCTTTTACAAAGGAGTCTTTTTCAGATGGTGATATCCGCAGAGCGCTCGGATGGGATATGAAATCCATTGCGTGTTCTTGTGGAGATCTCATGAGTGATAAGTCCTATGGGCACACTGGTTTTACCGGGACATCCATTTGGGTAGATCCGATAGACGATGTTGTGATCGTCCTTCTTACAAATAGAGTTCATATCAGTCGATGGGAAAACCAAGAAAAGATTATACAATTCCGACCTCGGTTGCATAATTACATTCTGAGTCATTTGGGGGAGTTAAGTTGAAGATAATGGATAGATTTTTTGGAATAGTCCATAAAAGAAGTAGGATCGTAGTTGGCATGATGTCCGGAACATCTGCGGATGGCGTAGACCTTGTGGCCACGAAAATTTGCGGGTGTGGACGGAAAACAGATGTTGAAGTGCTCGAAACCCAAAAAATAGGTTACCCTTTTTCGCTGAGAAAAAAAATTCTCAAATCCATGAAAGAAAATTCAAAAGTTAGTGACGTGTGTGCGCTTGATTTTGAGATAGGGCTTTTCTTTGGAAAGTGTGCAAAAGATTTTATGAGATCCAACGATTTGCAAGTGGATGTGATTGCGAGCCACGGTCAGACCGTCTATCACCATCCAAGGCCCGGTAATACTTTTGCTTGTACGCTTCAGATCGGAGACGGAGATCTTATAGCTGCAAAAACTGGTGTCATAACCATTTCCGATTTCAGAGCAAAAGACATCGCCTATGGGGGAGAAGGGGCTCCTCTGGTTCCGTACGTGGATTATATACTTTATTCGAGTGACAGAGAATCGATTGCGTTTAACAATTTGGGTGGGATTTCCAACCTTACCTACATTCCAAAAGGTGCGTCTGAAGAGGACGTGATCGCATTCGATACTGGTCCAGCCAATGCGTTGATCGATCTTGCCGCTTCAATTTCTTTTGGTGTTCCGTTTGACGAAAATGGAAAATTCTCTTCGAAAGGCCAAATCAGCGAAAAACTCCTTGAAAAACTTAAAAGGCGAGAGCTGTCATACATATCTCGAATTCCTCCAAAATCAACTGGTAAAGAGGTGTACAACGCTCATTACATCAACGGCTTGTTCGATTTGGGCTTGGAGTCTCACGACATTCTCAGAACGCTTGTTGAATTCACGGCATGGACAATTTGGGAATCTTACAAAAAATACGTGATCCCAAATGGATTGGACCGAGTAGTGCTGACAGGGGGAGGAGTTATGAACAGAAGTTTGGTAGAAGCGTTGAAAAGATACTTCAATGGAATTCAAGTTGAAATCGCAAAAGACTGGGAATTCAGAGAGGCCAAAGCATTCGCCGTACTCGCGAACGAGCTTTTGTGCTCAAACACTACGAACAACCCAAAAGTTACCGGAGCAAATTCTAAAGCATTTCTTGGAAAGATATCGCTTCCGTGAGGAGATGGTTTTAAATGAAAATCGACAAAAAAAGCCCTATCCCTATTTATCACCAGCTTTACGAAATTCTCAAGAAGAAAATAGAGGATGGTGTATTCAAAGCAGGTGAATACCTTCCTTCTGAAAATAGGATTGCCCAGAATTACGAAGTTAGCAGGCTGACCGTCAGGCAGGCACTGTCCGAATTGGTGGAAGAAGGGATGGTTAAGAAAAAAAGAGGTAAGGGCACTTTGATCGTCCACCCGAAGAACGTTGAAAACCTCACAGAATTGCGTGGTTTTACCGACGATGCGCGTATAAGTGGTCACACTGCAAGCTCTGTTGTGCTTGAAAACAGATTGGTAGATGCCCCAAGTGTGGTCACGGACAAGTTGAAATTGCCGATCGGATCCAAAGTCATCTTGTTAAAAAGGCTGAGGCTGTTGGATGGCACGCCTTACGCCATCGAATGGGCTTATATAAACCCGGCTGCGGACACGCGAATTTTGAACATATTGGAAATGGACATGTCAAAATCGTCGTTGTACGATTTTTTCAGGAATACTCTCAAAATTGAAATGCAATACGCTGACGAAACGCTTGAGATGACACGGGCAGATGGAGAAAACGCCGCATTTTTAAAAATCCGAACCGGTGACTGCGTGGTTCTACGGAAAAGATTCACCTACACGGACAACGAAAAATGCGTTGAATACGTTCAATCGCTTTACAGGGGAGATAAGTACAAATTCCATATACGCCTTCATGCAAGATGAACTTTTGTAAAGGCAACATCGCTCTCTTCAGAGAAGAAATTCCCTCTGTCAAGTGGGGCACACTTCAGAAGGTGAGTGTGTGATTCTTCAAAACATCTTTCTCAAAGAATCAATTTTCCTTTTTCACACGGCGGTCGAGTCCGTATTTCAAAATGATCTTGTTCAAGTACCTGTATGAGATTCCCAGTTCATCTGCCGCACGATGTTTGTCCCACTTTAAAATTTTTAGTACGTGATCCACATATAAACTTTCAAATTCGGATATCAACAGATCTTTGATGTAAGGAAATTTGGGAAGCGTTCCATCTCTCCTTATCTCTTCTATCATCGAAGATGTGAAACCCACGATTATGGATTTCACATTCGGACTTCTCTTGCTCATTTGTGGCAACGCCACTTTCATGCCGTTAAAAGACGGAATCTCCAAACTGCCGGTCATCATGTACCTTTTGAGGATGTTTTGAAGCTCACGGACATTTCCGGGGTAATGATATTCGAAAAGCTTATGTTGAACTTCCTCAGTGAAATCTTCAAATTTCGTTTCGTATCCATTTTCCTTGAAAAAAACGTTTGTGATCTCAGGAATGTCGTCTTTCCTTTGGCGAAGGGGTGGTATTTCTAAAACACTCTCCGAAAATCTGAAAAACAGATCTTTTCTGAGAAAACTCGGATCCCTGTTCGTGGCGGATATGAATTTAACATCCACTTTTTTGGGGGTTGAATCTCCTAAGATGTTGTAAGTACCGTCTTCGACAACTTGAAGAAGCTTTGCTTGTATATTGACTGGAAGTTCTGCTATCTCATCAAAGAACATGTGCCCTTTATCCGCTCTATCTATCATGCCTGATTTTGTAGAATCTGCGCTTGTGTAAGCGCCTCGAACGTGACCAAACAGTTCGCTTTCTATAAGCGAGATGGGAATGGTAGCGGAGTTCAAACCGACAAAATTTTCGTTTTTTCTCGGTCCAACATCGTGTATGATACGGGCAAGGAGGGTTTTGCCTGTTCCTGTTTCGCCAAGAATGAGAACGTTGAGATCTGAAAAGGCAATTTTCAGGACTTCCATTCTTAATTGCCTCGTTTTGGCACTGTTTCCAGCAAACCTTCCCATCGTTTCTCTCAACTTTTTTACGCTCTTAGATACGCTTTCATCTGCACTCTCACCATCTGCGACTTGGATATGGAGAATCGCTTGCCCGTCTTGTCCATGTGTGAAAGCCGTTTCGTCTCCAACTACGATTATGGAGATTCCGACATTTTTTCTTGCCCGGCTTACGATATTTTTTAACTGCGCCATTTTTAAAGTGCTTTCTGGTGTATTGTTGATAAACAAATACGCGTCATGAAGGTTTTTTGATAAAAGTTCATCAGGATTTGGCGGGTTTGAAATTTCGTGAATCTCATATCCACGCAACATATCTTTAGTGGCATCGAGAATCTTGAAACCTGCAAAAAGTAGATTTATACTACCACCCCTTTGCAACCTGCAACATGATATTATTTTACCATAAAATTGCTTAAATGTTTCAATCAAACTC
This sequence comes from Mesoaciditoga sp., assembly GCA_015491995.1. GTDB lineage: Bacteria > Thermotogota > Thermotogae > Mesoaciditogales > Mesoaciditogaceae > WGFY01. The sequence goes on along the minus strand of WGFY01000070.1, from coordinate 16,953 downwards.
ATTTTCATTTCACCCACATTGTGCGCGAAAGTAACGAATTTAATTTGTTTGAAGAGAATCTTTGAAAAAGATATAAGCATGAACAACTTAAGAGCCAAATTCTTTCGTTTTGCAAGTGGTGATGAAATTTCTTGTCATTGCGGGACCTGCAATCTTACCTTTTAAGAGATTCCGGCTCGAAGGTCGGAATGACGTTGAAGTTAAAAACAACAGTTCAATTATGGCTTTTTACGCTTTGATTAACTTCTTAAAGTTGACCGCTTTCAATTTCAACAAACGAGAACATTCAGGAACTGAAAGTACACTCCAGGAACAAATTGTTCTTGGCAAGAACAGATGTTCCTGAATTTTGAAAGCAACTTTTCATATTTCACGGCGTTTTTGAACGTTTACAAAAATTTAGAAATTTTGGCACATATCTTGCTATATAGAAGCGGGGGAAGAGATGAAAGAGGATGAAGAAAAATTTGAAGTCACTTGCGAAAAAAAAGATGGGGAAATAGGGTTGCGGGTCTTTGAAATTCAAAAAGAGCATACGTGGGTAGTAGAATACTCATTTGAGCGCGAAAAAGGAAAAACCTTTTATTCTTTAAAAGAAGGAATTTCATTGATAGGGGGAATAGGGGTTTCGTTGAATTTTTTTTTCACAGTATTAGCTCCAACGTTGTCACTAAAAGATAGGAGATTTGCGCAGACAAATGTTTATGTCAACTTCATAAACGGTACGTTTCCAAACGTGGTTGGAAGAATATTGAAAATGGGAAATGTGGCAGTGAGAAAGATGACATTTAAGGGAAGAGGGTTTCAAAGTTTCGGGAAACTTTTTCTGACAGTTCAAGTTCCAGAAGATTCGAAAGGAAAAAAGTACACCGGAATGATCACGATCACGTTGGAACGATCAAAAGGGGGTGGTGTTGAAAGGGCAGTCGCTGTGTGACAGCCTGAAGGGAACAAAGAAGTTCAAAGGAATTCGAAAAGTTTTGAAGAAAGTCGGAATTTTTTCAAAAAATCTCGGGGGAAGGCCCCCAAAAATTTCAAAGGGAGGTATTTTTTATGAAAAAAGTGTTAATTCTTACGGTAATTGCGATTTTGGCGTTAGGCGTGATGGCGATGGCGGGTCACGTAGCAGGTACAGCAACTGGTGCAAGTAGTCATACAACAGTGAATGCAACTATAAATGTTTACCAGTGGTTCGACTACTCGATTATCGGAGAAAATGCAACTATAAGCAATGTGGGTTCGTCCACCATTATCAAATTGGCTGATGCAAGTGTTAAGTCAAATGGAACTCTTCACGTACTATACAGTGTTACCACCATTCCAGGTGGATTGATTGGACTTTCAACTTGGAAATATGGTGGAAGTTGGGATAGTGCTACTCTCTTGACTTTTGGCAGCATTAGTGGTGAACCTGGAGTAGCTGGATTCTATCTTAACGCTAATTCCTCTGGATATGTTCCTTTAACAGATATTTCTTTATGGACAAATTATATGAGTCAAACAGATGGCGAAGCAGGATATAATTTAGTCGCAAGAAGGAATACGTATTCGATAGAACTTATTGTTCAAGCGCAGACAACTTTCTGATTCATCCCTTTTCAATGTGTTTCTCCAACTGAAAGGGGGATGGTTGAATGAGAAAAAGCATATTCGTAGTATTTGTCGTGGTAGTTTTGTTGGCAGCAGGGATGACGGCATTTGCCGTGTCAGGTCACGAAGCCGGAAGTGCAAATCCACCAGCTTCTACCTCAGTGACAGTCAAAGCCACAGTGAACGTGTATCAATGGTATGATGTAACTGTTTGGCAACCGTCTGGCCAAACAATAAAGACATTAGTAATCAGTGATCCATCAACAACAATTTTCCCGTCTGGTAACGGAAAAGTAGGGATTTTTGCAGTGATCCAAGTTGCATCAAACTATAAAAAATTAAAAATGGCAGTTAGCGTCTCTGGAAGAGCTGGAGCAGCTGTTTTTGGCAATTTGAAATCCCATATCACAACATTTGACTATGGAGTAACTCAGTCTACAGATCCAGGAGTGCTTTACGAATATCCAGGACCAGGTGGAGGCACATGGCACAGCATTCAATACGGAACCCCCACATCTAATTCACTTGATTACACAACTATAGGAGCTTATGTGGGAAATGGTTCCATCTCTTTGAACGGTAAAGGATATGATATAGAGTCACGTATAAAAACAGACTATGGTGCCCCAGCAGGCAAGTATCTAGTAACTTTCACGGTTCATTTTCAAGCAATCATTACGTTTTAAATATTTCTGCTCAGGAGATCAAACCCGATCTCCTGGGTTTTTATAAGTTCAGTATGGACGTAAAAAGGGGGAACATCATAGAATATGAAAAAATTATCAGCGTTGATCTTAGCGTTCTTGTTTTTCTTTTCAGCAGTTTCATTTGCAGGTATAGTAGTCTACCCGCTTGTTGAAAAAATATCAGGGAGCCCTGGAGAAACAGTGAGCTTTACCTTAAATTTGATAAACAATTTTGATGTTCAAGTTTCTTTATCGGCAAGTGCCACAGGTTTCTTGGTAAATGGAGTGGGTTCTTACGAGTACTCAAATTATGAGTTTTCTTGCTCAAAATGGATGACATTTTCACAAGAGAAACTTACATTGGGTTCAGGCCAACAATATAATCTTTCTGTTCTGATTCACATTCCCCAAAACGCATCGGGACAAAGGTTTGCCACAATTATGGTTAATTATGTTCCACCTCATCAAACGGGAATGGTAAGAATACAAGTTAACACTGCGGTCATTGTCATCCTCGACATCAAAAATTCTCCGCATATCCACACTGCCAAATTCAAACCCATAAAGATTTACAACACCAAACTCGATAAGCTTCCAAAAGATTTTCCGAACTCATTGAAAAATTATCCTTACGTTTTCAAACTGGATTATACAAATGAAGGTAACGTCGTTATTGGGCTTCAAGGGCAGTTCAGGGTTGTTTCTGATACCTTGCACAAATTGGTAGGGAACATCAATTTGGACAGGCAAAAAACGATATGTTTTCCAGATATAACAAGAACGATATGGATTCCTTTTGAAAGGCTCATGCCAAACGGTGAATACAGGGCTTTGCTTTCCGCCGATCTTGGTGATCACCACATGACAAGTCAAGTGTTCAAATTCAAGATAACTGACGCGAGCCTAAGCCAAGCACCGGCTTTGAAGTTAAACAAGTCTGAAATAGACATTCCCTTGGAAAGATTGAACACGTATCTTGGGAGGAATTTCAAGATCGAAAGCTTGGATTATAGAAAAATAAACATATCGGCACAAATAACAGGGTTTACGCAGACAAAAGGTGGAACTCTTGCATCTGCGCCTCTTGATAAAGAAATTTTTGGGAATTTGAGAATGTATCCATCGAAATTCAGCGTTTACCCTTATTCAAACAGGGAAGCGAGAATTGCCGGGCGCGCGCCGTCTGTTATGCCAAACGCTGGTCAATACTACGCTTTATTAACGTTGACCGCGAATGTGGCGAACGGAAGTGAACCCAAGATTATAAAGGTGCCAGTTATAATCAGTACGGGGAAATTGACGAAATCTTTGTTTTTGAACAATTTAACAACTACACAAATTGGAACAAGCACGAAAGTTTCAATAGATATCAGAAATACTGGCAATTCGTACGTTGATTATTCTGGGCAAGTGTTCATCACGAATGAGGAAGGAAAATCAGTTTTGATTCAACCTGTGGCCATAAAAGGTGGTAGAGTTTACGCTGGATTCACCGTTTCACCAAGCGTTGTAGCTCCGGTTGAACTTAAGAAAGGGTTTACCGTTAGAGTGGTTGTGAAATACATGACTGACAAAGGCGCGAATGGTAGCCCAATTTATCAGACGATATCGAAGGAATTGATAGTTCATTGAGTGCTTTTTGATATTAAAGATTAAGAGGGAAATGGGTGGGTTTTTTCAAGGTTTCGAAGGATTTTAGAGAATAAAAATAAATAGGGGGAGCAAGAATGCGAAAAGTTTTCCTCATAACGGTTTTATTGTTAAGTGTTTTGATATCAGTTTCATTTTCACAAAATGTGAGCATTTCATTCTTTCAAGAGTCTCTCACACAAGCGTTAAGTGATCTCGCAGCGCAGGAGAATATAACTATTTTGACCGATTCAACGGTGGGGGGATTCATCACGTTGACTTTAAACAACGTGCCCATTTCCGAAGCGCTCGATCTCATGCTGTTACCAGGAGGGTATTCTTGGAAAGAAATAAAGCCGAACGTGTATTTCGTTGGCACGGCGAATCCGAATTCTACCAGCTTTCTTTATTTGGCAACTTCGACTTCTTATCAGCTTAAATACATTTCATCAAAAACGCTTTTGGATCTATTACCCGATGTCATGAAGCCCTACGTTTTCACATCAACAAATTCTCCAAGCTTGGTGCTCATAGGCGCGCCCGACAACGTGAAATCAGCGATAATCTCCCTTATAAAGAAAGTCGATCTCCCGAAAAACGAAGTCGTTGTTCAAATGAACATCATAGAAATTGACGAATCTCTTTTGAGAAAATGGGGAATGGATTTGCAGTATTCCAATCCATCCAATTCTTCGTCGTCAACGACTTTCAACGTGTTGGATAGGGCGATAAACATGGTTTACACGGTTAACGATCTTTCAATTCTTTCAAACATAAGGGCAAAAGAAGCAAGCGGTGCCGTGAAGATATTGGCAAACCCGAAGTTGAGGATAACGAGCGGAAACAGTGGGAGCGTGGACGTTTCAACAACGAGAAAGTATTCTTACGTGAACACGGATGGAAAGAAAGTTTTGGCGAATGTCAACGTTGGTGTGAAGATTAGCCTGACTCCAACGGTATCGGCATCTGGAGATGTTTCTTTGAATATGTCCGAAACCGTTTCGGGCGCGATGGAAACTTCCAATCCCGTTCCCAATACGATGACCAATACGCTTTCTACCGTATTCAACATGAGAGTTGGAAAAACGTTGGCAGTGGGTGGAGTTGATTTCAGCACTTACGAAAAATCCTTGGCAAAGGTTCCGGTGCTTGGTGATATTCCAATCGTTGGTTATCTTTTCACCCAAAGTAAGATGAAGAAAGTCAAAAAAGAGATAGTCGTGATAATCACCTGCGAAAGCGTGGGTGGTGAGTGATGAAAAGGTTTTTGGCTATTGTCCCCCTTCTCTTAACAGCAGTAAGTATTTTTGCGGTTACCGCTTCTTTTTCATTTTACCAGGAGAGCTTATCCCAAGCTTTTGCGGATATGTCCACGCAGTTCAACATCCCGATAGTTGTGGATCAAAGCATGAGCGGGCAGGTTAGCCTGAATTTGAGTGATGTTACATTCGATGAAGCGATGAATTTGCTTTGCAAGAAAGCGGGACTGTTTTACTTTGAAAAAAACGGGGTTTATTTTGTGGGATCTTCCACATCATCTCTTTCAATGAAGATTTACGGTTATGCAAGCCACACCATAGCTTTAAAATATCTCAAGCCAAAGGATGCAGTATCGATTCTAAGTGCGTATTCGTCTTACATCACGTACGCGGATGGAGAGCCATTTTTATTTTTCGCCGGACCTGAAAACGTGTACAAAAGGGCTTTAGCCATTCTCAGGAGCGTTGACAAAAAACCGGCAACTCTTTACGTCGTTTACAACTTGTACGAAGTTTCGGAAGATGTTTATCAAAATGGCGGAGAAAACAACGGCATTTTGAGCGAGTTGGAAAAGAACGCAAATAGTTTTTCCAGCGTTGGCTTCGATGCTTTTTTTAGGAACACCAATAGATTCAGCTTCGTGGGAAGCGGATTTGCAAAGGTAGGCGTTGGAAAGAGTGCTTCTTTTAGCGCATCAGATGTGGGGATCAAATTAAACTCCACGGTTATTTCATCAAATTCTTCCAAAACGGTGCTCTTTTTGAATGTCTCAAATACCAACGATGCGACTTTCAAAGTGAATTCAACTTTAAGCGTTCCGAATAAAAGCGTCGCGGTGTCAATGATGAAAGGAATGGGAAAGAGTTTCGTTTTGGAAGTGTCAGTGGTGAAGACATCTCCAAATATGTCAAATTTTGCCCAAATGTGGCCGTATGAGAAAAAGGAAAAAGATTTTTACTTTAAGATAAGATCAAGCCTTTCCACGCCAACTTTCGTATCGATTATGAGATACAAAGAATTGGCTCTTTCCATAGATATGAGCAGCGCTTCTTCATCAACGAATGTTTTTGTGGGGATTGGGGGCAATTTTGTAAAGGATTTGTACGGATACGTTTTAGTTGGAACTTCCCTTCCAATTCAAACAATAGGCTCTTACCTTTTCAAGGCTTCGCTGATTCAGGCATCGAACGAAACTGGCTCAATCGTTTCATCCGGTTTTTTAACCTTTAACGCTCCTATAATTTCTTTGAACGATTTCAAGATCGATTACGTGGGAAATCTGGAGTACAGATTTAACTCTCTTTTGTTAGGCGGAAGCTTGTGTTATTCGTTCAACTCATCAAGCGATGAGCAATCCATAGTTCCATATATATCGGGCGGGATAGATTTTGGAAGTGGAAATAACGTGAGAATTCTGTATTCTCCGGTTAGCGGGGAGTACAAAGGAGAGTTGGAATGGAAGCTGTGAAGAGTGTAGGCGGGATTGAACGGTGCTCGAAGAGCAGGGATGCGTGCTCTTAATAAGGAGCGATAACGTTGGATGATAGGATAGTTCCTTGGGGAATTGTTTTTGTCATAAGGAGTTGAAAATATGAAAAGGATCGCCATTTTCGGCATCGTGTTAACGATTGTTGCTTTCTCGGTTTTTGCAGATGGATGGTTTAACGCGAGATCCGAAATACAAAAAAGCGTTCAAAAGAACTCTCCCAAAAAACCAGGCATTGAATTGCTGAATGCCGCCGCTTCTTTCACAAACGTGAATTTTAAAGGCCAAAGCCAAGTTGAAGGTGAAAAGGCCGCTGAATGTGGTTGTGAGGATTCTGGGGGTCCATGGGCTGTTGTCGACTTTTGGAGTGGGCAAAAACTCAAAGACATCTTAGATGACGGAAGTGATATTGGATGGAAGATCGCAAAATATCTTCTCGGCGGAGACGGTTTTCAAGGGTTTGTCGTTTACGATGGAACGAATTTGTCCTCATGCCCAGAAGTTCTGGATATGGGAACGTACGTTGCAAGTGGGCCGGCAACTTACGATATCCCATTGTCTTTTTTGACCATAACGACCAACGCTTCTTTGCTTATCACAGTAAATGATGGAGGCCATTTGAATGGGCCCAATGGTGCACAGATCGCTTCAAAACATGGCTTTCGAGAACTCACTGGAGATTTTAAAAATATGCTCAAAAATTTAGAAAATGGCAACCTTACTCCAGAAGATGTTGAAAAAATTCTGTTCAATAAACCAAAAGTTTTTTCGTCTCCAAAGTCGTCTTTCAATGTTGTAAACGACTCGGGTAGCGCAGAAATATTTCTTGAAAGTTGGTGGCTAAGAGCTTGGATAGATTCAACAACTCCTGCGGGCGTTTACAAAGACACGATAAAGATAACGGTCTGCGCCAATGTGAATTCAGAGCTTTAGTAAGCCTAAAGCACATCACGTTTCCCTGAATGCATTCCTGACTGGAATGCACTTTTTGGTGTCAAAAGCGATGAATGAACGGTGTATGTTAAAATGAAGTTGTGAAACTCCTTGTGGGAGGTGCGAAATGGATGCTTACGAAGTTGTAAAGCAAGTCAAGAAGGCCCTTGGCGATAAAAGGATGTGTAAGTACGGCCTGAGCTTTGAAGAGCGTGAAGGAAAGATCGCCGTTGTGGGAAAGGTCGATACGATCGAATCTCTTAAAAAAATAAAAAAAGTTGCCCACAATTTTGACAACGTCTATGTAAAAGTTCATGCCCTTGAAAAAGACGTTCCAGATTCTCACAGATGGGCGATCGTTATCTCTCCAACCAGTGACGTGAAAGTGGAGGCTAATTTCAGAGCTCGAAATGTCCATCAGCTTATATTCGGCGAAGTTGTAAAAGTCTTGAATTTTTGGGGTGATTACACACTCGCCAAGGATTCTCGAACGGATTTTGTTGGATGGATGAGAACGTCCACGCTCGTGTTTTCAAATGAAGTGTCTTTAAAAAAGTGGAGAAGTTCGGGAACGTATGTTGTTATAGACAAAAGATTTTCAAAGTCAAATTTAAACGGAAGTGATCTTCATCTGCCTTTTGGCGTAAAAGTCCCGGCGAATGAAAAGGGTCGCTTTTGGATATCGACCCTTCCAAATGGACATGTGCTTCGTTTGAAGAAGTCTGACGCCAGTCCATGTAACTCGAAAAGATTAGATGATATGTTCAATGTGTGGAAAGAATTTCTTGGAACTCCATATCTCTGGGGCGGTACAAGTTCTTATGGGTATGATTGTTCTGGATACGTTGGAAGGCTTTACGATTACATAGGTATGAGAATTTCAAGGGACTCTGATCTTCAAAGTGAAACAACGGTTTCAATCAAGGAATCAGAGCTTGAATTCGGCGACTTCGTCTTTTTCCCAGGCCACGTTGCCATGTACATAGGAAAAGGGAGTATAGTCCACGCGAATCTTTTTTACAACTGTGTCTCGATATCGCAACTGCTGGAACCCACCAACTCTTATGAGAAAAGTTTGAGAGAACGTGTGACAAAATTTGGCAGACTTATAGAAGACGATCTGTAAAGCCCCTCCCATATTTTGGAGGGGCAATGTCAATTGACCATGATGGATCTTCACTTGGCGATGAAGAAGAGTAGTACGAACATCACCATTACGTACAAAACATACGAATAAACATGACCGTTCATCAATGTGACAGACAGCGCCTTGGAAGTTACTTTGGTAGCTTTGATCAGGCCGTCGTATAAAAATGTCGTAACGTCTTTCACCGAAACGTATCTCTTTTTCCCACTTTTGATTTCCTTCATATCGTATACTTTTCTCAGAATGAATTCAATGGTAAACGAATAAGCTGGGGCACTGAAATATTCTCCCTCTTTCAGAGCTATCCCTCCATTCCATGCGCTTACCTTTTTTACCTTTTTTGATTTCAATATGTAAAAGGCAAGGGGAAAAAGGAAGATCACTCCTGCAACGATCATCATAAATGTTGGAGACATAACACCAAATATTGGATGGGATGAAACTACCAAAAATGGTTTTGGAACCCCAAAGAGACCGGATAGGAAATCGCCATATCCAAAATATCCTATCAAACAAGGAGAGAAAATGCCCGCAAGCAGGACCGTAAGTGAAAGGAATAATTCGGAAAGGTTCATGCTAAAGGACGGAAGTTTTTTTGCCTTCTTTCCATGATCATATCCAAGGGCGCTGTATCCAATGAGCTTTGCCATTGAAAAGGCCGCCAAGCCCATTGCGAGTGCTATCAATATACCTGCAAATGCGGCACTCAGCTTATCCAACATGGATGGGAACTTGTAAGATTGAAATAGAGCTTCTAAGGTCATCCATTCCCCTAAAAACCCTATTATAGGTGGAAAGGCGCTAAAAGACAAACCGGATATCAACATCGAGATTGCCGGTATTTTCCCGACAGCGGTCCAAACACCCCTGATGTTGTCGATCGTGTCTTCGTCAAGCGCTTCTTTTGCATGACCTATCGACATGAACAAAAGCGATTTTGATGTGATATGCGCAAAAAGCAAGATCAGCGAGGTGATCATGGCAAAAGAAGATAGGGCTGTTAGATTTGCGCTGTGTGCGGTTACCGACAATCCCAACGTTGCGAGTATCATTCCGTTGTTCTCAACGGTTGAATACGCAGGCAACACTTTGAGCTTTTTAGCGGATGCGGCTTGCAGGCCACCCCAGAATGCAGAAAAGCCACCGAATATCATCGCCAACACCCCCCACCATTCAGGTTGTCCTGCTATGGACAGCATTCTTACCAGACCGTAAACTCCCATAAGGGTTAGAGGTGCGCTTAAAAATGCTGAGGCGTTTGAAGGAGCCTTGGAATGTGCGCTTATCAGCCATGTGTGCAATGGATAGATACCCATTTTCGTTATGAACGCCATCGTGGCCATGACCATGAATATCCAATTTCCATGTGTTCCAATTATCGACAGTGAATGATTTTCAAGATAAAGAGAGGCGAGTGCAACAAGCAACGAAACCGTTGAAATTTCTCCAAAAGCGAGAAACTCAAATGCCTCTTTGAATGAACCTTTGTGCTCCATTATCAAAAGATACGAAAAAATCGTGGCAATTTCCCAACCGCTTACGAATGTGAAAGCGTCCCTGGCTGTTAAAGTAAGAAACATTCCAAAAAGTGCGCTGCTGAAAAAGATCGGCATTTTCTTGGAGTAGTTCATGCCATAATCGATCGAATACAACGAGATCGCAAACCAAGATATTGAAGCTATGAACAGAAATATGGCACTTGTATGGTCAACCCCGATGCTTAAATCGACACCTTTCAAAAGGATGTACGCCCCAGAATGAAACGGTGCTCTCATCCCCACGACGGCCGCAACGAATGCAAAAGCGGATGCAGCCGTGATCAGCGTATAACTGAATCTCTTGAATGAGGTCACTAACATGGCAAGAATGAAGAAAATGAAAGAAAGATATACATAGATCATATCAATCAGACCTTCCGGATATTTTTAAAAGCACGGCTAAAATCTCCGATGGGCTTGGACATCCATCCATACTTGCCACCACATTTGGAAGTTTTAGCTCATTTGGATCTATCCCATCATCACCACAGCCTTTTATCAGAAGAAGACCAAATGGCTCTGGAAGTTGATTTACGGTGCAACGTAAAGGTTCTATCATTTCATCCGTAGGCTTTCCCAAAACGATCAGAAGATCCGCATGCCTGGGAGATGCCGCCGAATATATTCCAAACCTATGAATGTTGTATTTTGGGCTTTTAAGAGCTTGCATTTCGAAATTCAAAATGTTACAATTCCCCACGTCTATCGTGTATATGTTGAGTGATCTTTTGAACTCTTTCATCTTTTTCACACGTACACGTGCTTTCGACTCGTATTTCTTATCTTCAGTAAGCATTTTAGACATGCCTATGACCGGCCACCAATTCATGACATTTTCCTCCTTATTACCTTGCGGCGTCTGCAAAATTCACGCCGAAAGAGTCCAGCGCAAATGGAAAATCGGTGAATATGTTTCCAACGATCGAATGTGCCATCGCTGCCATTCCAAAAACGGATGGCGTAGAAACGTGTAGCACCTTTATCTTTGAGTCTTCCACACCGATACTGTAGATGATCGCCCCACTGGGAGATTCACACCAACCTAAACCATCACCTTTTCCTTGCAAGGTCATTCTGTCGGTTTCTTTTGAATTGATCTTCTTCACGTTATTCTCAACGAATTCCATGCTTTCAAGAATCTCTTTGGCTCTAACTTCCATTCTAGAAAGTGCATCACCTTCTTCATCGGTGACGATTTTAAGATCTTTGTAGATATCATCCTTTATCCTAAGATCTTCTTTCACGTTGCATGCCCTTAAGCTTGGACCGGTCAAACCGATCATCGCCGCGTCTCGAGCGCTCAAAATGGCAGTTGAGTGCAGCCTGTCAATGTAATTTCTACTTGTCATGGAATTCTTGTACAGTTTTGTGAAAGATTTCTTGTTCTTTTCGATCTCTTTTAAAACGGAGTTGAGTGCCTTATCAGATGGAACTTTTGTCACACCGCCTAACGTCACGAAATCACGCAAATACCTTGAACCTGAAAAGATCTCATTTACGCAAAGCGAATCTTCAAAAAGCTCACTCAAATGGGATGCCAAAACGAGTTGAGCTGCGTCGGATGCGAGTTTTGAAATGACGTGAATATGGTTGTAGATCCTTTCAAGTTCCAAAGCAATCGCCCTTACCCTTTTTGTCTTGTCATCAACTTCCACTTTCATGGCTTTTTCTATTGCACGTGAAAAAGCCAAAGAATGCGATACGCTGAAGTTTCCGCTCACACGCTCAGCGATTTTCAAGGCGTCGTTTACGTCCATTCCAATCATTTTTTCGTCAAGCTTTCTTCTTTTGTAAAAGGTATCTATTTTCACGGATAGAATTCTTTCACCATACGTGTACAAGTGGAAAACCCCGGCTTCGCCAATTCCACTTACGGGACCGTATCTGAAGTCGAACACCCCATCACCTTCAATCTTTCCACCGTTAAAAACATCGACTATGAATTCGTTTCTATTTTCTATGAGTTCCAGGTTTTTGAATCCCTTGTTTTCGCTTTCCTTACGTATTCCCCCTTTTTCTTGAGTTATAAACTCTTCCTTACCGTTGGATTTGAAATGTGCCAAGAGTATACTCATTTCACCATCCCCTTTGAAAGAAGTTCTTCAATTTGTGGTATAAGGAAGATCATCAAGAAAGCCAGGGCGATGTTTATTATCGGGATGCTTCTCCCGACCCTTTTTCTTTCCATCACTTTTTCGCTGGATTCAGAGAACACCATCTTCCCTACCTTCGAGTTCACAGATATGAATGCCAAGGCCAAGAAAGATGTCAAAGCCAAGGCGTAGAAGAGCGGGAAGTTCTTTAAAATTCCATAGATTATCATCATCTCTCCGACGAAGGTTCCAAAAGGTGGCGTTCCGGTAACCGCCATTGAAGAAAACATCAGCGTGTACCCTGTGAAAGGCATTCGCTTGAATATTCCCTTAACATCCTCGATCTTGCGAGATTTGTATTTTGCAAGGATATTTCCACTGAGGAAGAACGCGGAGGATTTTGCAAAGGCGTGAGATGTTATAAGCACGATCGCACCTATGAAGGCGTATTTGCCCAAAGATAACCCTATTAAAACCATCCCCATATTTTCCATCGTGGAGTACGCAAAAAGGCGTTTGTAGTACTTCTGAACGACCATTAAAGATGCCGCTATTGAGACGGTCAAAAAGCCAAGTACAAAGGAGAATTCCTTCAAAGGCCCAACAGGCACTGCTTGAAGCACTCGCGCCACGACGTACAGCGCTACGGGAAGCAAAACCCCAGAGAATATCGCACTTACAGGGGCTGGTGCCTTTCCATGAACATCTGGAAGCCATGTATGCATTGGGAAAATCCCAGCTTTGGTGCCGTAGCCTATGACGGCCATCATGGTACCAAGAAGCAATATTCTGTCAGCATGTGTGATGTGCATTGACATGATATTGGAAAAAGAAAGAGTGTGTATGGACGCATAAATGAAAACATTGGATAGGAGAGATATTATCAAACCGCTCGAAACCACGACTATGTACCGCCATGTGGCTTCTATGGCGGATTCGTTGTTTTCCGTTGCCACCAGCAAAGCGCTCGTAACTGTTGTCGCTTCAACTCCTATCCACATCATCCCAAAACTGTTGACGGAAACGGTGAAAAACATCGTAAACGCAAAGACATTCATGAGTAAATAGTAGAAATTCTTTTCAAAAAGCGGATTCTCCATGTATTTCATGTACGTAGTCGAAAATATGACGGTTGACGTGTACACGATGGATATGACGATGAGCATGATCTTCGAAAGCCCATCAACATACAAAAAAGTGTTTGAAAAATTGGGCAAGAAAATAGTGGCAACCGCCGCAACGATTGTTGCAAGAGAAACGATCACCGAAACAACTTCCTCAAAGTAAGTCCTCCTTACAAGGCAAAGCAAAGCACCAAAAGCACTGAATATCATTGGAAGTGTGTAAATGTAAGCCATATCATTCACCCTCTTAATTCGTCGGATTCATTCAAATCCGAGGTTGAATTTTTCATCATCTTCACGACGATGCCGGCCACCGCGACTATTCCTATCAAGTCAAGAACGATACCCGCTTCGACGATGAAAGGGAGTCCTGGAAATATGTAGCCTTCAAATAGAAAAATGGCGTTCTCCATGATCATGTACCCAATCAACTGAATGAAGGCGTTCCTTCTCGATACCATCAAGAAAGCTCCTTGTAAGATCAACGCGATCGGTATGGAACCAGCCGAAAGCTGTACCGAGCTGTAAATGGTAATTCGATACAACACATAAGCGAAGACGACTATAAAAAGCGACATAAGTATGGAAAAGGCTGTGCTCAGAGTTGGCCTTATCTCCCTTTCGCGCCAAGGATCCTTCACGATACTTCTTTTCATGAACCAAGGGATGAAAAATCCCCTCACAACTGCCGTGATAATTGCCAACGTGATGACCAAATATTCTTTTTCAACTATTCCGATGTAAAGCAGGAATGCCGCGATCGTATAAGAGGCTATGGAAAAAGTCGTTATGATCTTTTTCGTGTACACTTCCCACTGCATAAAAAGCACCAGAAGTATTTCAAAAAAGCCTACCAACGTGAAAATTTTTTCCATCTCAAAAACTCCCCTTCGTTGTGTAAAAAGCCAAAAAGCTTAAGAAAGCCAGCGAAAACGAAATCGCTATGTAGTCGAAGTTTTTGAAGAACCTGAATTTAGAAACGCTTTCTTCAAACAAACCGATGATGAAAACAAGGCCCATAAGTTTCAAAAAATGGATGATCATGTACAACAAGATGGCACCCAGATCGTATTTCATAGGCACAAAAAACGGAACCGTATACACGTTTATGAACACACTCATGAGTAAGAATTTCTTCACGTACCCACCCCATTCGGAGAAGGCCAGATCTGCTCCGGAGTATTCCATGTCCATTGCCTGATCGATCATTCCAACTTCTGTCGTTGTGCTGTGCTCTATGGGAAGCTTGCCTGTTTCGATGAGCAGTACCATGAAAAAGGCCGCAGCTACAAACCAATGCGTCAAAGAGAGATACCAGCTTGACGATGTTTGCAAGACGTTGTTTATGATGTAAGGGTTGTTCGTTTTCGAAATTACCCCCAGCATGATGAATATCAGAACGGTTATCGGCTCGGAAAGAGCCCCCATACTCGCTGCTCTTGAGGCGCCAAGATGTGAGTAATTGCTACGGCTGTCCAAAGAGGCGATCTTCTTCAAAAGGGCTGCTGCCCCAAAGGTCAACCCACCACCTATGAAGTCCACAGTTGGACCAAATTCAAGTGGAAATGCCGTTATCATAGGCAAAACCAGCGTTAAAAAGGTGTACAGCGTGAAAGTCACATAAGGTGTCATATGAAACAGAGGGGACGATGATTCCGGGATTACAGACTGTTTTTTGAAGAGTTTTAAGAGTGTGTGGTAAGGCTGAAAAACACTTGGCCCCTTTTTGGATTCGATGCGCTCTTCGAATTTCGCCAAAATACCGAATATCAAAGGTGAGAGCAAAAGAACATAAAGCAATTGAAGAACGCTTAAAGCGATTCGCATAAAAAAACCTCCTATCCTTAGGCTTGGGTAGGAGTCATTGGCGTTACGAGGCGTTTCAGTGGACTCCACCACCATGATCTTACTTTTAGGGTATTATAAGGTAAAAATGTTAATTATGAATTAAATACTCTTTACTCCTGAGAATCATTCCATTCATCTGTGATGACCTTCCAGCTGTTATCGCTTTCGGGTGTTATCCGTTTCTTCTTCTTTATGTAAGACACGATGAGATCTGCGACTTCCACGTTGATTTCTTTGATCGGCTTTTTACCGATGAACATCGTGTACCCACCGCTTCCACCTGCCTGGTAACTGTTAACGGTGATCGTGTATTTTTTGTGCATGTTGAGTGCTTTCCCATCTTTTTCCAACCTTACAACTCTCTTTCCAACTTTTTTTGTCAGGTCGATGATATATGAGACACCTTTGAAAATGTTGTATTTGTATCCCCTCAACTCTCCGGATTCTGTTATCTCTCCATCTTTTAAGGTAAAGTATGTGGCAGAACGCTCGATCATCTCCTTTATCTCTTCACCGGTGAATTCGAACACCTTTAGCGTGTTCGAGAATATGTAAAACCCCATGACATCCCTTCTTGTGATAACGCCTTTTTTCCAACCGCGCACTTCGGCAGAGAAAATGGATGTCGTAGAGATTTCGGCTCCGGAATAACAAAGCTGAACGTCGTTTATGAAATTCAAAAGCGCTGTCTCATGCGTGCGTCCATACATAGCATCCGGAATGCTGAAATCTCCAAGAGCTTCTCCAATCGGTTCATCAAGCCATTGTTGAACGGCCACCTGATATGGCCTTTCATCTTTTAGCATCTCCTCATCCGGAGAAAATCCAGACGGATCCAGAAGTTCAACATCACTCGATTCAACTCGCCATTTTCCGTTGTAAGAGAGTTTTAATTCTATCATTCCAAGAGCTTTCCCCCAGCATGAAGCCATCGTAACAGGCACGTTTCTCATCTTCGTGGCAAACGATCTATGCTGGTGTCCAAATATAAAAGCCGAAACCCCTTTTAGCGCCATCGCCATTTCGTATCCCTGATTTTCCCCGGTTAATTCAGCGATCACCTCTCCACTGTCAGGATCTCTTTCAAGGCCCCCATGATAACCAACGATGATGATATCCGTCCCCATATTTTTAAGCTTCTCGATGTAAACCTTACCGATTTCAATCGGATCGAGAAAATCAAGATCTTCTATGTAACTTGGCTCTTCCCAAAAAGGTATGTACTTCGTCGTCAAAGAAAGGTAAGCAACAGTCGGTCCTTCCGGAAAATCAAAGATCGTGTATCCTTGGCCAAAGTTCGTTTTCTTCGTTGTTTTGTCGATTATGTTTGCCGAAGTTAAGGGGAAATAAGCCTCTGAGATGGCTTTTTCTAAAACGCTGCGACCGAAGTTGAATTCGTGGTTTCCGATCGTCATGGCATCGCACTTCAGGTAATTCAGGGCCCTTATGGTCGGATCCAAATCGGAATTATCCACATTTGCATGATAAAACTCCAAAGGCGATCCTTGAATTGAATCTCCATCGTCCAAGTACAGCACATTTTCCCTCTGAGATCTTATGCTTTTTACCATCGTCGATATTCTTGCCAACCCATAATCCACAGGCTTTTTAGTCCAATA
>WGFY01000069.1 GCA_015491995.1 Mesoaciditoga sp. | reverse complement strand
GAATGAGCGAGCATATTTGTATGGAATTCTAAATTCATAGGTTCAACAGAAGTTTATAATGATTATTGTCAATTTTTCAGAGTTGATGCACTTTTTCAGCAAATTACTTTTCTTTCAAATTAAGCTTGTTACTTTCACGCACATTAGGAGTAAACTAAGAGCTTCCAAATCCAAAATAAGATTATTATTATCATTTAATCTTATCAGTTCACAACTCACAAATATCACCTTCGTTCACTCATTTTGTTCATTCGTTTAGAATAAAAAACACGAAATGATATGTAATGGATACAACATAACATTCAAAGCAGATACATTACGTTATTATTGGGCTACCACAAGGGAGAAAAATTCATCTTCAACCAGCTATGGTGTTAGCCGCTCCTGCAACGCATCCAATTACACATCCAGCTCCAAAATTAAGAGGTGATGGTGTAGGGTTACAACCAGTACAAAATTCCAACGGCATTGTTGGCTCAGAACTATCATCTATCCAAGAGCCGTTTGTCAACGATACAATTTCAAAATCCGGATCGTTATTTTCATTGTTGTTAGACATTTGTCAATCATCTCCCTTCATTTTTATATTCTGATCTCTTTAGCATTTGAAAATGTGTTGCTTTTCCTCCTCGTAGTAGCCATAGAAATAAATGATAAAAAAGACTAAAAAATACTTCTTTATTTGCATGTGTAAGTAGATACGATTGAGCCTTTAACCTGATTAGTATTTAATAACCATTAAGGCGGCTTAAATATGTACATTTTCTCACCCCTCTATGCATTTTTAGTCATAATGACAGCCATTTTCTGCAATTCAACAAGCATCTCTTGTTGTTTCACATTTACCACAACAGCACTTTGAGGATTTTATCACTTCTGTTTTGTAACAACAGGCGGATGTGGATTGCCAGATGGATTTGTGGTTGTACCTCCGTCCGCAAAGGAAATTGCGCTTAACAGCAAAGATGATAGAATCAAAATGATCAAAAATCTTTTCATAGTATCACCTTCCATCCAGGATATGTTTCAAGTATAGTACTTTCCATTTGAGTGTCAAGTTTTTCTCAACTCTGTAAATTACCACGAAATATGGATTCTTGAAAGTGGATTTTGAATTCATAAAATCGATTCGTGATATAACATTACCGAGACAAATTAGGAGTTGATGAGAACGAACGAAAAGATACCTAAAATAAATGAAGTGGTTACCACTTTCGGACCTTATTCGAAACCGTTTTTGAACATGTGTCTGAGCAACGAAGAATTGGAATTGAGATGGAGGATGTACTTCAAATCTTTGCTTCTTTCATGGGAGAATGAACATTCGGAAGCTTTCAAGCTCATTGAAGAAACTTTGAAGCTATCAATGACAGATAAAAGCACTTATTATTTTTTGCTCATTAGAAAGCTGGATCTTCTCTTGAAGATGAATGATAAGGATAGGGGAAAAAGCGTTTACGAAAAGCTCAGAATGGAGTTCGGTTCAATCCCACCTGTTACACGAAAGCAAGCCACCACTGTTCTTTTGAATTACAAAGCAATAAGAGGTATAGAAAAAAAAGAAGAAACTTTTAAGAAAATAAGACTATGGAGCAAGATATATGAGCAAGACAATTCAGCTTGGGCATTCATACTTCTAGGAAAAGCAAGAGATGAAGTCAAAAATGGAAATATGACAAAATCTTTTTCGATTTTTCTTAAAGCTTTCAGAATTGCTGAGACGATTCCACATCCTTCCGGAATGGTAAATTCTCTCAACGATATGGCATGGTACATGAGGAATATTCATTCATTTTGGTCGTGTGACATTGCGAAAAAAGCGGTGCATTTAGCGGGATGGTACTTTGAAGATGTGGAATACGTCTTTTTTTCATTTGATACGCTTATGGATTGTCAAGTACTTGCGAAAGACGAAGAGCTATACAAAAGTGTAAGCTTGATTCTCCTTGCGAAAGAATATCTTCCAAAGGGTTCTGGTCGAGGAAGCCAAGAACATTATCACAAGAGAATAGAACTTTGCAAACGCATCGCTCCGAATTTTGAAGTATCAAGATATGAAAACGTGAAAGAGATAAGGACGTATTTGAAGAAACACATGAATTCTGCATCTCAAGCTAAAAGGTTTTCAGGCGTAGGAAAGGCCAATATACTTGCTATTTTAAATGGCAGAGTAAAAATGATAAAGGGCCACACTCTAAAGAGATTGATAAAAGGGTTGAAAATAGGCATCGACACGAATTCACCATTTGCAATTCGCAACGAATACACCAAAATGGTAATAGAAAATGGATTTGAGAAAGCGATTGAAGAAGTCGAAAAGATGAATCAAAGCGAAAGAACGATTTTGCTGATATCCACGTACATGGTCTATCTTGATAGAAGAAAGAGCTTATCTTACTTAAGCAGGAAAGGGAAACTCAAAGAGGCGTTTGACTTGCTAAACAACATGGAAAGATTCAAAGCGTTCATGTTCAAAAGATACGAAACTATGGAATTCGTGAATTCAATGATTAAAGCACATCCATTCATCCAAGCGAGAAAAGATTTGGCAAAGGCCTATCTTGAAAGAATGCCGAAAAGGATAAGAGAAAGATTCATACAAAAATACATTGCCATGGATGAAGAGGAAAAGAAAATCATCGACAGATTTGCAAGGGATTACGTACGATATGACATAAAATGGGGAATGAGGGTGAGTGTTCCAGATGAGATGAAGGATTTGATTCAATCTTTTCATCTCAAAAAAAGGCCAGCGTCTCTTAGTTATTGGGCTTTGGATGATGAAGAGGAAAGGGAAAAGCTTGTGAGCACGTTGAAAAAACTGAATAGACATATCCTCTGAGCGCCTCTATGCCTTCAGAATATCCCAGTGACTTTATCTTTTTGATCAATAGAGCTTAACTTTGCTTTCAGGTCGAGACTTTACGTACTTCTTTCAAAGTACTTTTCAATGTAACAGGTGATGAAATATCTTTCATTTCACACTTCAAGAAACAGGCTTTGTCACCGCTTTCCTCAAATGAACATGAAAGAATTCGAGAGAGAAAGCTCCAAGAGAAAGAATAAGACCTATCCAAAATAAGATGCTATATCCAGATATTGATGCCAGGATCCCGCCAAATATCCCTCCCGCGACGTTGTCAAGACTCATAAGCGCGTTGGCAACACCAAGAGCTTCCCCTTCTTTTTGTTCTTCCACAAGTTCAACTGTTCCCACGTTCATTCCGACAGATACAAACGGCCATGACAGAATCATCAAAACAACTCCCACGATACCCAATACACCACTAAAGCCGAATTGTACAGAGATCATCATCACGAAAGCGACAACACTGATGATAGTCCCAATGTTAAAAACTTTAAATGGTCCGCGTTTCTCGGAGAGCTTTCCAACCACTATGAACAGCATCACACCAAGAGCTGTTGCCACTGAGTAAATTATTGACGAGATTGCGTGACTTACGCCAAAAGAGCCTTTCATCAAAAGCGGATACATGGCGTAAACCGGTCCAGGTGCCAACAAAATAAGCGCCCACCTGATGTAGAACAAAAGCAGCACTTTGTTTTTAAAATGAACCAAGTGGGTAAGCTTGAAGTGTGTGTGATAATGACTTGTCATGATGTCGAAAAAACGTGATTTTGGAGCGACACTTGGCAAATGAATATTACGCATTACCGAGAGATTTGTCAATAATCGAAGTGGAAATGAAGCGATGAGACCAACAATGAGAAATGGAATCCCAATCGCGACACCTACGTACAAGGATGTGGAAAGCGCACCGGCAACTTGACCAGCCGTCATGTACGATTGCATCCGTGCGATATATTTGTCCCATTCTTTCTTAGGATAAAGTTCGGTAACTCTCACCGTTGCAAGCGCGAATACACCTGCCGTGAAGAAGCCAAATATCAGAGACATCAGTACGAGTAAATCTCCGTTCAAAAGAGTGAGCACGATCCATATTGATGTTGAAATTGTCACACTCAAAAACACAAGAGTGGAAATTTTCATTTTTCTCGAAAGAATTCCCCAAATCGGTGCACCTATCGCTATTCCGAGATTTATCATCGCGAAGACGAGACCCGCCCGAGAGTTGGTTTTTGCGAGAAGTGGAAGGGATATGCTCCCAACACCCCAAACGATGGCATTGACCATTACAAATGGTAAAGATACTTTCCAGAATGCGTTCTTTGTCATTTTAATCCTTTCTTGTCGTAATGGTGAATTTGAAAAAGCACATGTATTATACAATGCTTTAATTTGGACTTGTCACTTGGCAATTATACGACAAGAACTGTTACAAAAGGCACATTTCAATCATGATAACCTCTTGATCATGTAACGAAGTCGGAGAACGATCATCGAAGTTAAAATGACTGAGAATTAGGTGATGTACAGACACAAAAAATCCCCCCACTCAAAAAGGGAGAAGAGGGATTTAAAATATTCAAAAAAGGTTCATCGCTGCGGATCGTACAAAACCTGAACGCCTCTTCCTTGAAGTGTTTGAATATCGTTCAAATCCGTGGATGGAGGGGTTAAATCTAACAAATTCCATCTCACATCCAAATAATCTCCGTTGTTAATTCCAACATTTCTCACGAGAGGAGAAATATCATCTATTTGATTGTAAGAAAGATTCAGTCTCTTCAAGTTATTGAGACCTTCCAAGGGTAAAATGTTACTCACATTGTTGTGCTCTATGGCAAGTGTCTCTAAGTTGGTTAAACTTGCCAGAGGGGAAATATCCGTTAAGTGATTGCCAAAGATAGCCAATATCTTCAAACTCGTTAAATTTCTCAAAGAGGTTAAATCAGTTGCGGGATTGTCTCCAACATTTAGATCCCGCAAATTCACGAGCTTTGATAGCGGTGACAAATCGGTTATCTTATTTCCATTGATGAGAAGAACTTCTAAATTGGTAAGGCTTGCGATCGGGCTTAAGTCGTCTATGTTGGAATTGTTGAAAATCTGAAGCCACGTTAAATTTGAAAAGTTAGAAAGAAATGTGATATCCGAGTTTGTGAGGCCCATTCCACCCATTCCAAGTTCTTCAAGCCATGTCCAATTTTTCAAAAACGCCCAATTGCTTTTTGGTATTGGATCGTAATCAAGATATAGTTTCTTTATATTCGTCAAATTTTGAATTGGGCTTATATCACTGACGTTGTTGGACCAAATGTTCAGATCTTGCAGATGAGTTAAGCTTGCCAACATGCTCACATCCGATACGTTGTTGTTTATGATTTCAAGCGATTTTAAATTGACACAATACTGAATCCCTTCGAGGTTGGCTATTTTGCTTGCGGCGCTCGAGGGCCAGTTATTTGAGATCGTCGCGATGGTTGTCAGATCGCTTTCGTATATATCACCGGCTGGCTTTCCTATTTGAGCTCTTATTATGGAATTAAGAACTGGATCTGGAAAGATCACGATCGAATTTGTAGGAGTTGCTTTCGTCGTTGCCGAAGCGGTGTTGCTTGGATCTGACAATCCGAAATCGTTTTTTGCCCTGACTTTGTAGTAATACGTCGTCGACGGTGTTAAAGCTGTGTCAACGAAATCGTTAAAAGTTGTGGTTGCTATGGAATTGAATGCTGCGCCAACATTCGACTTAGATCTGTAAATGATGAAATCTCCAGAGCCATTCCATGAAAGTTTTATGGAAGAGGCACTTAATGTAATTGCCTTAAGGTTCGTCGGTGCTTGAGGTTTTAAAAGAAAGCATGCAGAAAGGATAAAAGCTATGATTAGCACCGTTCCCAACAACAAAACTCTTGTGAGTATCTTCACGGTCTATCCCTCCTTAAGATACAAAATCAATCTTACGTTAATAATTTTAACACTTATTTTAAAAATAATCAACTAAAATCTTACATTTATCTTCTTCCACACTTTTGCGTTTAGGCAAGCCTGCTTTCAAATCAAAAACCGAGGGTGGGAGGGGCCCTCGGTTTTTTCGAGTTTCAGTGTTGGTGAGTATGGTTACCTTTTTATCTTTATTTTGAAAGTTTGTAGAAATCCAATCCAGCCATAAGGCTCATGGGATTGTAATACCAACCTTTAACCCACGTTCTTTGGACGTGATGATCCATCGGCTGGACTATGTAAAGCTCCACTGCGTAATCATGGGCCTTTTGAGTGAGTTCTTTGTATATTTTTGCTCTTTCCTCTGGAACGCTCGTTTTCATGGATGCGACTATCAAAGGGTTAAGCTCTTTTGTGGCAAATTTTCTGAAATTATCACCCAAGAAATTTCCGTACGTTCCAAAGCTTGACAAAAAAGGTTGGGCAAAATCGTAAGCATCTGGATAATCCGCAGTCCATCCCATCACAAAGAAGGGTAATCTTCCCGCAAAAACGTCATCAAGATACGAAGCCCAAAGCTCTCCAACCACGCTTATCTTGAATTTGGGATTTACCTTTGCCGCGTAATACTTGATCATCTCACAAGCTGTTCTGCGCTGCTCATTACCAGTGTTGTAAACGATTGTAACTTTGAACCCTTTATTCCACAGCTCACCACCGTAGGCTTTTTTGAAATACTCTTTGGCCTTGTTAAGATTGAAATCATATGAAGGCACTTCCTTGCTGTATCCTAATAGCCCTTCTGGTATACAGCTGTTTGGGATCATTCCTTCTCCATTCCAAACCTGGTTTATATATTTTTCATATGGGAACAAATATTCAAAGGCTTTTCTGACGTTTATGTTGCTGAAGAAGTCCGAAGGAACACCATTACCATCTAACTTTCCACTTCCTATGAAAGATTTTCCCTTTGCATTCACATTGAAGTTGAAGAATCCACTTACAACCTCAAGTGTTGGGAATCCCTTTAAAACTTGTACACCACTCATTTTTTCAACTTGCAACATGTACTGCTCAGGAACGTATATTATATCCGCATTTCCACGCTGAAGATCGAGTTTCCTCGTCGTGAATTCCGATACACGTTTTATTATCGCGTATTTGATCTTCGCAGGTCCGGCCCAATAGTCGTTAAATCGCTCAAAAACTATTTCTCTACCTCTTTCCCATCTGTTAAGCATGAAAGGACCACTACCGTTTTCGATCGAGTAAAGGGGATCCTTTTCACGCGTTGGATTGTTGTATTTCCACCACGTATCAGCTGTACCAGGCCAAGCACCATTTTTAACTGCCCATCTTTGATCTTCAACACTTGTCCATCCAGCATAATGGGCTAACATCGAAAGGAATGGCGGATATGGGTGAGGTAGATGGATGATCAGATCATTCCCCTTGATTTCAAAAACGCTGTTTAAAAGATTGAGAGTCTTGATCATCGCATCTTTGTATTCAGTTTTTAAACTTCCATCTTTGTTGAACATATCCTTCCATTTTTTCACCCCAGCGTATTTAGCAGCCCACTGAGTTATGGAATCAACGTAGTTACCATCTATCGTTGGCATTAAGGCTTCTGCGATCATCCAAGCAGCCCCACCACTTCTGTCCAAAACGAGTAAGCGTTCCAATGAATATTTGACATCTTGCGGTGTTAAAATATCTCCGTTGTGAAATTTAACGCCTTTTCTTATATGAAACACGTAGGTTTTAGCGTTATCTTTTATCGTTCCATCTGCAACTGATGGAACATTTGTTGAAAGCATCGGCAGGTAATTCGTCAAACTCGTACCATCATATTGAATAAGGTTGTCGTACATTTGAGATACAGACTCAACCGATGCCGTATCGTAACACCAGGCAGGATCGAGAGAAGGTATCGTTCCTGTGGTCTCCTCGATCATTGTATCCGGATTTGCAACGGAATTAGCTAAAACAAAAACACTTAAAGCCAAGATAACAAGCATAAAAAGCATTATCTTCTTCAAGTCAATCCCCTCCATTTTTTACTTTTATTCACAACATAAAGCGCCTCCTTTTACGGATAGGAGGCGCTTAACCTCCAAGTCAGTTCTCAATTATCATTTTGACAAAGCGTAAAAATTTTCCATTCCACGAAGCATCGGATTGTAGTACCATCCTTTCACCCACGTTCTTTGTACGTGGTTACCGAGTGGTTGGAAAAGCCACATTATTGCCGCCTCATCGTAAGCTTTTACAGAAAGTTCCTTGTAAAGTTTAAGCCTTTGTTGAACGTTTGTGGTGTCTTCAGCCTCATTTATCAAAGGATCAAAAACTTTTTTTGCCAATTCTTGGTACCCCTTCCCAAGTGTGAGTCCGTAATAACCCGTGCTGTAAAGGAAAGGATAGACAAAGTCGTCTGCGTCAGGGTAATCTGCAAACCAACCAGTCATGAAATATGGCAATTTCCACTCAAGTCTATCTCTAACGTAAGACGCCCACATTTCGGATTTGACTTCTATTTTAAACTTCGGATTGATCTTTCTCGCGTAAGCGCTCAACATGTTGGCAACTTGTTGAGTTTGAACGCTACCTGTTATGTACACGATCGACATCTTAAAGCCTTTGTTCCACAGCTCTCCATTGAACGCTTTCCTGAAGTATTCTGTGGCTTTTTTCAGATCAAAATGATAAGTTGGAATCGTTGGATCGTAGCCAAATATACCTTTTGGAATAGGTCCGTTGGGTTGTATGGCATTACCATTCCATACGTCTTTTATATACGTTTTGTAAGGGAACATGTACGAGAATGCCTTTCTAACATTTATGTCGTTGAAGAAATTAGAAGGTATACCATTTCCATCCAAATTCCCGCTTCCAACGTACGGATTTCCCTTTGTATTTATAGTGTACGTCATGAATCCACAATCTTCACCAAGGATTGGTAATTTTTCAACTACTTTCACTCCTGGAATATTCACAACCTGAGAAATGTACTGTTGAGGGATTGTCGCAATATCCGCATCTCCACGTGCGATCATGAGTTTTCTGGTTGTGTATTCTTTGACAACCTTTACGATCACATTTTCGAGTCTGGCAGGTGTTCTCCAATAGCCATCAAATCTATGTAAATCTATTTCAATGCCTCTGTCCCACTTCACAAGCACGAAAGGCCCCGTGCCATTCGTTATGGAGAACAACGGATCTTTTTCGCGAACTGGGTTATGGTACTTCCACCACGTATTGGCGCTTCCAGACCATGCACCATTTTCAGCCGCCCATTTTTTGTCTAAAATGTATGATCCACATATTCCATGTGCAAGGATAGACACGATTGAAGGATAAGGTTTTGGCATGTGTATGATGACATCATTCCCCTTTATCTCTATCGATTTATCCAACACATTGAAGGCTTTGAGGATGGCGCCTTTGTATTCAGGATTTAGATTCCCATCCTTTGAAAGCATATCATTCCATTTTTTCACACCAGCGTATTTGACGGCCAAGTCGGCTAAACTATCAACACCGGTTAACGGTCTTGTCACCATCCAAGATGGTCCACCATTACGATCGAAGATCACAAGCCTTTCAAGAGAGTACTTGACATCTTCTGGTGTAAGAATATCACCGTTATGAAAATGCACATTCTTTCGTATATGGAAAATGTATGTCTTGCCGTTGTCCTTTATCGTTCCCTCTGCAACTGATGGAACATTTGTCGAAAGCATTGGCAGAAATTTCAATGTGCTTGAAGCGTCGTATTGAACCAAACTCTCGTAGATCTGAAAATCTATGTTGTTCGATGGTGGAGAGTACGGCCAGAATGGATCCAAACTCACTATGTTACTGTCAGTAAGCTGAATCATCGTGTTCGGATTAGAAACGTTGGCGAAGCTAATCGCCCCTATCAACAATATCGACGTCATGATCGCTGCAAAAACAGCTTTTCTTAACATAAAAACACCTCCCTATGGATTTAAAAGCAATCTCTTCGATCAATCCCATTTCAACAACTTTCCACTCACCATGATCGAATTCATCTTAAGCGTTGAGGGATTCAAGAAAATGAGATCGGCCCTTTTTCCTTCTTGCAGACTCCCAGAATTTTTCAAGCCAAAGAAGTTCGCAACGTTGAGTGTAAAAGGTTTTAATGCATCTTCTACTTTCATGCCATCACGAACACAATCTTTGAAAGAACCAAGAATTACTGAGCAATCTGAAATGCTCATGGAGACGAACCTTCCACCTTCATCAAAAGTTGGGAGGCTTCCTTGAGCATCGCTACTTACGAGGATATGATCGATGCTTCCTCCATTTTTCATGAGATAGCGAACAGAATCCCCCACACAGATAGTTCTCTCGTTTGAACTACACGCCGTTAAATCCACAAATCCACCCATTCTTATCCATCTGGCAGCATCTTTAAGCAAATCATAATTTCTGTTCACGTGCGTGGGAAGGAAGGATGTGATCTGCACTTCATCATCTTCGACAGCTTCAAAAAGAGGGGAAAGTTTCTTCTTTGAAGCACCAATATGACATATTATCTTTCCGTTTTTGCCAGACAACATAGAAGCAACATGTGATTCAAGCGCAAGTCTTCGTATTTCTTCAACACTCATTGCGCTGGAACGATGATCCGAAATGGCAACCTCGCCCACTCCTATAATTGGATCTAACAGAACCAAATCTCTTTCCACAGATCCGGTTATCGTTTTTATCGGATAGCTGTAGGAACCTGTAACCATGTAAGCGTTTATTCCCTCTTCACGAAGAGCCTTAACTTTTGCAAAAAGAGAAACCAAAGTTTTCGTTATAGAATCGGTACCAAGCAATCCTATAACGCTTGTAACACCACATTTCAAAAGCTTAGAAGAATTTATTTCCGGTATTCTCGAAGTGAATCCTCCTTCCCCACCTCCACCAACAACATGAACATGTCCATCTATAAAACCGGGAATTGCCATTTTTCCGTTGAAATCTTCTTCACTCACACCTGGGAAAGGGACGTTACTCTCGACTACTTTCTCTACGCGATCATTTGCTATTAACACATTTTTCCTTCCAAGATAATTTGGTACGTACAACTCCACGTTCTTCAAAATTTTAAGCATAAGACACCCTCCCTTGCTTCATCTTCATTAGCAAGGTTCGTGCCAACATTTCATGAAAATCATGAAATGTTGATAAAATGCCGCAAAAGGTTGTGAAAGTTGCTGTTTCAGAAGACCCGAAAAGATAAAAACAAGAAGTTGTCATGCCTAAAATGGGTTGTAAAATGGAGTAATTGGAAAAATTTTTTGGATTTATGTATCAATAAAGGAAATAAAATGGTGCCCTAATTGGGTAAGAGTTGCCCCTTTTCTTCCCTTCATCACGGATATGTAACCGGTATTTCTAAGTTTTTTCAAGTTCTTTCTAACTTCGCTTTCACTTAAATTACAAGATCTGGCTATTTTTTCTCTTCCCACGCTTCCACGCTTTTTTATAAACTCAAGTATCTTTATCTCACTCTCACTCATCTCTCCATTGGCAGGTTCAACAAGCTTTTTAGACAAGTAAGGGGGTACACTTTGCAATTCTATCTTACCCGTGAAAAGATTCCCAACATAATCCACGAAGTTTTCAACTTCACGGACATTACCAGGCCAATCGTAACTTTTGAGAAAGTTCATAAGAACGCTAATGATAAAAATATCGTAGTTTTTTTTCTCGATCAAAAAACTTATAAGCGTTTCAAGATCATCCATTCTTTCTCTCAAAGGAGGAAGCCTAAGTTGGAAAGTGGAAATTCTGTAAAACAAATCCATTCTGAATTTCCCTTCTTCCATCATTTTAAGGAGATTCCCATTTGTAGCCGCTATAACACGCACGTTTATCGGAATTAGCTGAGTTCCACCAATTCTTATGATCTCTTTTTCTTGTAAAACTCTCAGTAATTTTGATTGGATCTCTAAAGGCATTTCAGAAATCTCATCCAAGAAAATCGTACCGTTGTTTGCCACCTCAAAAAGACCCAATTTCCCTCCTTTTTTTGCGCCTGTAAACGCTCCTTCAACATAACCAAAGAGTTCACTTTCCAAAAGCTCTTCTGAAAGCGACGCACAATTTATGGGAACAAAAGGTTCATCTGATCTTTTAGAATAATTATGTATAGCTTGGGCAAACAACTCTTTACCAGTTCCGCTTTCACCTTCAAGCAGTACGGGAACATCGGAAAGGGCCATCTTTTTTGCAAGTTTCACGATCTTTTGAATCTTTTCTCCTCCTATTATATCTGAAAAGCTGGCATGGGCTCTCATTCCGGATTTTCTGACCTTTACCACATGCTTTCTTTCTATTTCTCTATGAAGTTCAACTGGATAAAATGATAAGATCACAGTTCCAAGAGGAGTGTTTTTAACGTTTAAGACCATTTCAACACCATTCAATTCGATTATTTCATTAAGTAATTCTCCTTTTACGCTTTTCAAACCGAGCTTTTTAACAATGGATCTTACATTCCTCCCGATCGCGTAATTAGCTTTAACCTGCGTGTATTCTTCTGCAAAGCGGTTGAAGAAGATCACTTTTTCATTTTCCTCTGAATAAGCCATCACCGCCTGTCTTGCGACAGAAAGCACCGTTTCAAGTTCAAGTCTGACCGCTGCCATCTCAAAAAGAAACTTTTGCAAAGCTGGTTGCGTGGATTTAACACTCTTGGAATACTCTGAGAGCTTTTGAAGATCCTCCCACTTGAACAATTCCAACTTAAATAGAAGCTCAAGAATTACCGATGGATCGAAGATTCGATTTCCAACATCTATGATCTTTTTGACAGAAGCTGGAGCATATTTGCCTTCTCCAGGCGTTATGGCCACCTCTAATTTTGGGAAATCCTTACATCCAGGATAGTATGAATACAAATCCAAAAGAAGTCCAAATTCCTTAAGCAAGCTTACCGTTTCTTCTGCCGTTTTTAAAGTATCATTTACCACGAGCGCAGAAGTCCCTTCGGGAATTTTTTCAAGTTTTTTCCAGCCCTGCATCGTTATAGTCCTACGTGGGCTTAAAATTGGTGTTGATCTGTCAAAGGGAGTGTAAACGTACTCGGCCACAGCTCCACCAGACAAGAGTACAACATCCACATCGCATCTTATGGGCACATTCTCATCCGTGACAATGTAACGTATAAACTCGACATCACTTTCTAAAAAATTTCTAAGTTCATTCTCAAGTAGCTCGGCCACTTCACCCTTTGATGAAACTATTCCAATTTTTTTCAAAAAACATTTCCCCTCTCTGTGAAATTATATACCCAACACATGTTAAACACACTTTTTCAAAACGAAAAAAATCGGCATTTGGTGAAGGTGAACTAAAAAGATAAGTGTCAAAGCCCACTAAGACTTATCTTTTTGAAGATAAACTCGCCTTCTCAAAGATCTTATCGTAAATATCTTTCCCGTAGCTTGTTTGCAAAGGTTCACCTTCGACTATTTTGAAGGTCCGGCTTCCATCATCTTGCCTCTGAGCACGCAAAAAAATGGCGTTGTTCATCTTTTTTTCATAAAAACCATGCGCAAATTCATACATGTGTGTGACGAAAAAAACTTCAACACGGCTTTCTATCAACGCAGAGACTATCTGCCTTGCTATTTCAGATCCTTCTCTTTCATTCGTGGCAGCAAATGATTCGTTAAATAACACCATGGAATTCACGTTTACCTTGTCCACTATATCACTCATTCTGTTCAGCTCTTCATCGAATTTTCCACTGCTCATCGTCATGTCCTCTTCGCGCTTGTAATGTGTGAAAAGACCGTTGCAGATATTGGCAGAGAAAGATTTGGCCGGAACAAACATACCACACTGCATCATCAATTGAGACAGACCGATACTGCGCAGAAAAGTGGATTTTCCCCCCTGATTGGCTCCAGTAATTACAAATAAATCTTTGCCATAAGCGTTAAGATCATTGCCAACGATCTTTTGGTTCATGGTTAGGGCGAGGCAAAGATCGTACAATCCCTTGAAAGAATGCATATGATCACCTTTTTCAAGAGGAGTCGAAAAAGATACCGGCTCTCCAATTTTGGCAAGTTGTTCATGCAAGTTCAACGCACCGATGTAAAAAGCCAGTTCTGTTCTCAGAATGTTGAAGAAGTTGAGAATGTGATTGGCAGACTGGGCAAGCGCATTTGCAACGGAGTTGATCCCTCTATCCTTTAACTCCGAGAGTGCCTTTGCGCCATTTTCATCACGATCGCTAATGGAAAAAGTGTATGCTTGTTCTTTCTTTGAAAACATTCGCCCAATCCAACTCTTTTTTTCGTGATTTGGCTTACGAAGTACGTAATTCGTACCTTTATTCCCTTTTCCCAGTTCCGCACTGATCAAAATTCCATTACGAAACTCCAATTCGTTAAGATGATCTTCGATACTTTTAAAGTACTCATCGCTTAGTTCTTTTTTCAACATGTCGAAAAATCTTTTGAATCCCTCTGAATCGAATTCGTCGGAATGTTTATCGGCTATCTTCTTTAACTTTTTAAGAGTTTCAGCGAGCAATCCCATGACTTTTATAGAGCTGTCCAGTATTCCAACCAAATATTGATTGAAAAAACCAAAATAAGTTTTTTTCTCATCTTCAATCGATTCTAACGAGATGTTATACATTTCCCTTACGATAGAAGAATTTTTCAGACAATCTTTAAGGACATCTTGACGGTACAGTATCGTTTCCACATCGCTCAAACTCGAAAGGACGGCCTCTTTTGCCACTCGAAGTAAAAAATCATCATCAAGCGCCATGGCTTTGAGCAAAGTGTTTAATTCGAGATCCTGCACCAACGATTGCTCATTTGATGGCAACTTTTTCTGCAAATCAAAGTCACGATCTTTAAACATCAAAAAGACTTTCATTGCTTTATCCTCTCTTTCAAGTAATCGTAAGTAAGGCGGTACTTCTTTGCAATGGATATCGCGTATGAAAGACCATCAGCAGGTTTCCTCAAAATTTTATACGTTCTAAGCGCTGGGTTTTCTGGCTCTACAGTGCTTACCATGCTCACAACCTTTTCGCTTAAAGAGGATAGTTCATCCATAAAAGTCACCAGCGTTACAAACGAATCCAGTTCTATCATCTTTTCCATAACCTTCTTGCTTAAAAACAGGGCATCTTTAAGGGTAGTGGATGAGAAAATTTCGTTCATTATGATGATGCTATTTGGTGTGGCCTGATTCAAAATATTTCGAACCCTTACGAGATCATCTTCTAACTTCCCGCGGAGATTACCGATATTTTCCTCTCTTTCAAAATGCGTGAAAATCTTGTCGAAAAGAAAAAGTTGTGCTTCTCTACCAGGAACAGGGAGTCCTATAAGCGATAGATAGTGCAGCTGTCCAAAAGTACGGGCAAAAGTTGTCTTTCCACCTTGATTAGGACCTGTCACAACGAATATGCGCTCTTTATCTTTGAGGTAAAAATCGTTGCATACAACGGCTGATCCTTCATCAATTACCAATTTATGAGCAAGGGCCAAATCAAACCCTTCGTAATCGTAAACTTCTTTACTTGCATTTGAAACTTTAGGGTAGCAGAACTTCAACCCCGTTCTTTTTAGTATTGCGGTATATTCAAAGTAGGAGATGTAAAACTGTATTTCCCGATCGAAATTGGATATCGTTTTGTTCATGTAATTCCTGTTTTGCGCGTAATAAGTATCAAGATTTAAAAATATATCCGGATACAATTTGGCCACGAGCTCCATTATTTTAGCTTCAACATGGTTCATACTCATCGTTTCAAGGAGTTTGATCCTGTAATCCTTTACCGATTCTTGCTTGAATTTCTCGAATGTCTTCTGAATTTCCTCGCTGTAATCAATTTCAGATTCATATTTTTGGACTTTGACTTTGTTATCTTTTATGAATACAGAATACTTAATTGTCGACAGATCGGTTTTGAGCTTTTTTGTCTGATCAAAGAGCGATTTAAAACGTTCTGAAACGATATAGCCTTCTAAATACTTTCGAAGGTCTAAAAATCCTCGTGACTTTAAATCCAAATGTGACAGATGATTTGCCAGAGAAATTACCGAATCGCAGTAAAGCTCAACGGCATCCAAAAACCATCTTTCCTTTTGATATTGATAATAAAGTTTTTTACTTTGGATAATATCTTCACGCATCACATGCATACCATTGGCAAAGGATTTTACATATTTGAACAGTCTTTCATCTTCAAGCTCTTGCATCACCTCTTGTCGATATTCGATCGTACCTATGTCAGATAAGGAAGTGTAAAAAAACGGTTTTAAATCATATTCCCGTTTTTGTACAGCTATAGCATCTATAATCTGATCGAGATTTAAGTCAGGAAAGAAATCAGGCATTTCAGCTGTCTCTTTTTTTGCACCATTCTGAGTTCCTTCAAATAATATGCTTTGAAAAGTCATGAAAAACACCTCACTTTATACAAGCAAAACTGATGGCACTACATTTTCTGTAGAAGCCATCAGCTGTTATTAGCAATTCTAACTTTCCGTATCGGGGAGCTTCATCCCATAAGTTGTACTTGTTAAACATTATTACAATCACCATGATTATATCATAACAGTTGAAAATTGACAACGTCATTACCCATGTGTACAGATGAGAAAGAACGCTTAAAAATGATCCACCAGGGCCAAAGTTTTTGAATTTGAGGCTTTTGGAAGTATTCGAGATTTTAAACTTCCATCCACTCACCTGCTTTCATAATCGTGCATCGAACGTCTAACTTTTCCACTTTGGCTTTGAATTTTTCGGCATCCGCTTTTATGATATCCCAAGTGTTGTAATGTATTGGAACAACTCTTTTTGGCATTATAAACGAGGTTGCCTTAATTGCAT
Organism: Mesoaciditoga sp.; assembly: GCA_015491995.1. Lineage (GTDB taxonomy): Bacteria > Thermotogota > Thermotogae > Mesoaciditogales > Mesoaciditogaceae > WGFY01. The sequence continues at coordinate 5,564 of WGFY01000069.1, read as the reverse complement.
CGCTCACGTTCATAACGAAATTACCGCCTATGGGAAGAAATGCGACGTCTATCGCTTCGTCTTTTAGAAGCTGCATTTCAAGCGTTAAGCCAGTGTCGCCAGCATGGTATATTTTTTTGCCATTGGAACTTATCAAGAATCCAGCTGGCATACCTGCGTATATCATCTTATCTCCTTCGTTTATGGATGAGCCATGAAAGGCTGGCGTAAGTTTAACGCTTCCAAAATCAAAATTAAAATTACCTCCGATGTGCATCGGGTGAGTTTTAACTCCCTTCGATTCAAGATATTCACAGATCTCAAAGTTCGATATCACCGTTGCACCATCTTTCTTCGAAATTTCTATCGCATCTCCAAGATGATCGCTGTGCCCGTGTGTTACGAGTACGTAGTCAATTTTCGGAAGATCACTTAATGAAGTTGGACACTGAGGATTCCCTTTTATGAATGGATCAACGATGAGAGTTTTTTGGTTTGTTTCTATCAACAGCACAGAATGACCTAAATATTCGAGTTTCAAATTGCTCGCCTCCTTCAATCTTCAAGCCGGATATATGGAAACATCCGGAAATTCCTTCACATTTTCATCTGCGATGTCAAAATCGACCTTCACACGTGCAACGTATTTCTCTTCCAAAAATTTTTTTGCAACTTGCGGAAATAAAGCATAACTAAGCAAATCTTCGTCGTTTTGAGCCAACACTCCTATTTCTTTTTTGAGTTTTTCAAGCGCAGGTTCTAAAAGATCAGCTGGTCTCACATCTATGGGCTTTTCGCTTCCAAGAACCATCTTCATCACTTCTTTGTCCATCGGGGCAGGAGCTCTGCCATACATACCCTTCACGTATTTTTTTGTTTCGTTGGTGATTAACTTGTATCTTTCACCGCTCAATACGTTTAAAACAGCCTGAACTCCAACGACTTGACTGGTTGGCGTCACAAGAGGTGGATAACCAAGTTCTTTTCTTACAACAGTCATTTCTTTCATCACATCATCAAATCTATCAAGAGCATTTTGTGATTTCAATTGGTTTACCAAGTTTGAAAGCATTCCTCCCGGAACTTGTGATAGAAGTACTCTTGTATCTATTCCAGTTAAGGAGACATCGGTGTCTTTATGGTTTGCACGTACCTTTATGAAATGTTTGTTGACCGGAATGAATTTTTCAACGTCCATACCGGTTTCCACATCATCCATATCTTTTAACATCGCCACGAATGGTTCTATTGCTGGTTGGCTTGTCCCATAAGCAAGTGCACTTGTGGCAGTGTCGAGTATATCTGCGCCAGCTTCAATAGCCGCGTAATACGCTGTATCCGCCAAGCCGGTCGTAAAATGGGAATGAACTTCTACGGGAAGAGAGAAATCTTTTTTAAGTTTTTTTACCATTTTATAAGCCATGGGTGCTGTTAACAGTCCTGCCATGTCTTTTATACAAATTGAATCCACTCCCATATTCACAAGAGATTTTGCGAATTCCATATACTTTTCCACGGTATGAACTGGGCTAGTTGTGTAACTTATGGCTCCTTGAACATGAGCACCATAGTGTTTTGCAAACTCTATTGATTTTTGAAGATTACGGGGATCGTTTAAGGCATCGAAAACTCGTATTATATCTATTCCATTATCAATTGCTTTTTTCACAAATAATTCCAAAACATCATCTGGATAATTTGAGTACCCAAGAATATTTTGACCTCTAAGAAGCATTTGAAGTTTGGTATTCTTCACGTGTTTTTTGATGATCTTAATTCTCTCCCACGGATCTTCGTCTAAATATCTCATGCAGGAATCGAATGTGGCCCCTCCCCACATTTCAAACGCGTGGTATCCAATGGAATCCATATCTTCAAGCACCGGCACCATTTCAGAGGTTCTCATGCGCGTAGCGAGCAAAGATTGGTGAGCATCTCTAAGCGTTGTATCTGTGAAATACATTTTTCTCATAAAATTCGCCTCCCTTGCAGTGGTATTATATCACCAGTAGTCATCAACAAGGAGGGAAAGAAATTGCCTTACGATGCATTTTTAGTTTCGAAAATAGTTCAAGAGATAGATACACCTACATACTTAACTGGAATACATTTGGGAACAAAAGGCGTCATAGTCTTGTCCCTGAAAAAGAGAGAGCTCGTTCTTGACATGCATATATGGCCTCATGTGCATGTTTCAGACAATTACATTTTTTCCGACGAAAATCCAACTCCATTCATTTCGTTGATGAGAGCACGCCTCAAAGGTGCTGTACTCGTGAATGTTGAACAAATCAATTTTGATAGAGTTATTAAATTTAGCTTTGAAGTCAAAAATTTAATTGGAGATGTTGAAGGTTTTGAGCTTTATCATGAAGTTACGGGTGCCTTTGGAAACCTAATCCTTGTCAAAAATGGTGTTTGCTTAGGTGCTTTCAAAGATGTCATATCACCAAAACGCATGATAATAAGAGGAGCGCCTTATAAATTACCCGAAGAGAACAGAACTAATCCACACGAGATAGGATTGGATATGTTTGAAAATTCATCTGAAAAGTTAAACCTGTTTCTTGTCAAAAACATCAAAGGATTGTCAAAAAAGGATGCGTTGGAGATAACGCGCAGATCGCAAATAAGCTTCGACACACAAGCTGGCCTGTTAACACTTGAAGAATATCAAAGGGTGTTCAAAGCGATAGACGAGATTTTACACGAGTCAGAAAAAAAAGGTGCATATGTACTTATGAAAGAAGATGTTCCAAAAGACGTTTATGCTTTTAAGCCTTATGGAGAATCGAAGCACTTTGAAATGACCTGCGAAGCGATAGAGTATTTCTTATCAGGAAGAAAGCGCCACAACGTTATGGAATCAAAAAAAGACAGATTAAGGAAGTTTGTGAATCGTCTCATTTCCAAAACGGAGTACACAATCGAGAAGGTTTCAAAAGAAATTCTTAAAGCACAAGGAGCAGATGAATTCAAAAGATACGGCCAGCTTTTGATATCAAATCTTTACTCTCTTCCCAAACGTGCCAAAGAAGTTGAGATCACAGATTGGAAGAGTGGGAATAAGATTTCCATAATTCTCGATTCCAAAATCGATATTTCTAAAAATGCCAAGCATTTTTTCGATCTTTACAACCGTTTAAAACGCAAGTTAGAAGGAGCTCAAAGGCATCAAAGAATATTAAAAAAGCGATTGCTTTATTTTGAGCAGTTGAAGGACGAAATAGAAAACTCTCTTGAAATAAACGAATTATCCGAATTGGAAACGGAACTTCACTTGGAAGGTTTTTTACCCAAGAAAAAGAAGAAAAAGGGAAGAAGAATTCAAGAATCCAAAACTTTAGAAGTTGAATATGAAGGTTTTAAGATCTTAGTAGGGAAGAACAACGTACAAAATGATAGGATCACCACCAAAGTGGCATCTCGTGAAGACATTTGGTTTCACGCTCGAGGAGTGCCGGGATCGCATGTAATCATAATAACCGCTGGTAAGATACCGCCCAAAAACGTAATAGAAACAGCGGCATCTTTGGCCGCTGGACATTCAAGATACAAAGATGCCGAATGGGTGGATGTTGATTACACCAAGATAAAGAACGTTTCAAAACCAAAAGGCTCGAAGTTAGGGTTTGTTTTGTATAAAAAATTTAAAACTTTAAGAGTCAAGCCTAAAAAACTATAAAAAACGATCGTCAAGTTTTTTCTTCACGTGAGTACGGAATTCCAAGGGCGGACGGTGCCCCAAATCTTTTTTTCATCTTTTCGCTTGAAGTGAAAAGCATCACCATGATGGTGAAGATATATGGAAACATCTTCATTATATTTGTTGGAATAGGCGTTTGACTAACTTGAAGTACAAATTGTAGGATACTTATCCCACCGAAAAGATATGCACCTGCTAAGGCGAGGAGTGGATCCCATATTGCAAATATGACAAGTACAACGGCTATCCATCCACGACCTGCTGTCATGTTTTCAACCCACATGGAGGTATATGCAAGAGAAAGATACGCGCCGCCGAGCCCTGCCAACGATCCTCCCACCACGGTGTAGATGTATCTTGTGATGTTGACATTTATTCCTCTAGCATCCGCAGCGGAAGGAGTTTCTCCAACTGCTCTTAAATTCATACCAAACTTCGTTTTATACAGAAACCACCATATGAAGGGTACCAACACGTATCCCAAATAGACAAGTGGATCCCTATCAAAAAGGATTTCACCAACAAATGGTATGCTGGAAAGGAGTGGAATCTTCACGTTCACAAAGCTTGTTGCTTGTATGCCAACGTAATGCTGCCCCCAAAATCCGCTTAATCCAGAGCCGAGAAAGACAAGGGCAAGACCGCTAACAACTTGGTTCACCCGAAGGGTTATTGACATGAATGCGTGTAAAAAAGCCAATACTGCAGCGGCGGCCATTGCGGCCACTACAGCTAACCACAGGTTCCCAGTGTTGTAAGACACCGCAAACCCGGTAAACGCTCCTATAAGCATCATCCCTTCAACGCCTAAATTCAGCACACCAGATCTTTCCGTTAGTATCTCACCAAGGGTGGCAAAAAGCAAAGGGGTTCCAGATCTTATAGCGCCTGAGATCGTTGAAGTTATGACATCATGATTCATGATCTCACCTCACTTATCTTATAGCGAAGCAAGGCTTCTCCCCCGATAAGAGAAAAGAGCACGAGCCCTTGAAAAACATTTATGAGAGAAAACGGTATTTGAAGAAAAAGTTGAATTTGCTGAGTTCCAACGAGCAATCCTCCAAAGAGAAATGCAACGACAATGGCAACAAACGGGTTCAATCTTGCAAGCCAAGCTATTATAATTGCAGTGTATCCATAACCAGGGGAGAAGTTAGGCTGAAGTCTAAAAAGTACACCGCTCATTTGCATCATTCCACCCAATCCGGAAATGGCACCACTGATGGCCGTAACGCTCACTATCATCTTTTTGACATTTATACCAGAATATTTAGCCGTGATGGCATTATCGCCAACGATGTCCATTTCAAACCCGAATTTCGTTCTTCTAAGAAGGTAATACACGAAAAATGATGTTACCACTGCCAAGAATATTCCCAAATTGAGACCGCTTGTCGTGTATTGAGGAAGCACTGCAGCCTTTGGTAAAGTGGCCGTTATGGGGAAATTGTAGCTTCCTTTTCCTTTCCATGGCCCATAAACCAGATAATTAACCCAGTAAATGGCAATGTAGTTGAGCATGAGAGTGCTTAATATTTCATTTACCCCAAGATAAGCTTTCATCAGTCCGGTAGCGGCTCCCCAACCGGCTCCGAATGCGGCTCCCAAGAGGGCTATCAACGGTAAAAGTATCCATGGATTTGAGATGTGGTTGAAAAGGAAAAGGGCTCCCCAAGTAGCCGCGAATGCGCCCATGTAAAATTGTCCTTCAGCCCCTATATTCCAAATCTTCATTTTGAACGCCACCAAAACTCCCAAAGATGTGAAGAGTAGGGGCATCATGGAGATCAAGGTTTGTGTTAAACCAGCCACACTCCCAAAAGGCCAGGAAACCAATTCAATGTAAGCTTCCAACGGATTTTTCCCAAGGGATAGT
>WGFY01000068.1 GCA_015491995.1 Mesoaciditoga sp. | reverse complement strand
TTTACAAGAAACGATGGGAGATAGAGAGAATAAATTCAAATCTCAAATCGCCATTCACGTATTCACTCGAATATATCTATTACGTTCCACATCGTCATTACAAAGAGGCAGTCGGATTAAAGCTATTGATTCATAATCTTGTGACCTTATCTAATATCTCCAATGGCCTTGCTAAAAATAAAAAGTTGGTGGTCGCTTTTTGAATTTTGAATTTTCGAACAAGCTATATATAATAACTCACATTTTTGCACAAATTATTAAATATGTTGCAAATTTGCACAAATAAAGATTTTTGATAATTTACAACATAAAAAACGAGAGTATACTGAATTTACATAAGGATTTCAAATGAAGGAGTGATAACATGGGCAGCTATCAATTAAAATATCATGCAAAAAAACCTGAAGGAATAGAAAACAAAAAAGCGTATCTTGTTGGTTCAGGAATTGCAACATTAGCAGCAGCTTTTTTCTTAATAAGAGACGGACATATGGAGGGAAAAAACATCACCATATTTGAAAGAAAAAGCGTTAATGGTGGAGCTTTAGATGGTTCAGGAAATCTTGAAGATGGTTATATAATTCGTGGCGGTAGAGAAATGGAAGAACATTATGAATGTACATGGGATTTATTTGGAGATATTCCAACATTGGAAGATCCAGAAAGAACTGTTTTAGATGACATGAAAGAAATAAATGATTGGGACCCTAATGTTTCAGCAAAAAGAGTAATTCAAAATAGAGGAGAAAAGGTTGATTCATCCACCTTAGGATTAAAAGATCATCACATAAAACAATTAACAAAATTATTTTTAGCAAAAGAAGAAGATTTAGGCAATTTAACTGTAAAACAATTCTTCACTCCAGATTACTTTGAAACAAACATGTGGTTATTATGGCGTTCCATGTTTGCTTTTCAAACATGGCACAGCGTTGTTGAAATGAAAAGATATATGGAAAGATTTATACATCTATTACCAGGAATGACAGAATTAAGAAACATTTTATCTTCAAGATACAATCAATATGATTCATTTGTATTACCTTTAGTAAAATGGTTAGAGGATCATGGTGTAAAAATAGAAAATAATACGTTAGTTACTGATTTAGATATTGAAATTTCTGGTAAAGAAAAATCTGTAACAGGAATTCATTTAGTTCAAAATGGTGAAGAAAAACATATAAAAACTACAAGAAGTGATTTAGTATTTGTGATTAACGGCTCAATGACAGAAGGTTCAACACTAGGAAGCATGAACAAAGCTCCAGAATTAAATAGAGAATTAGGGCCTGTATGGAGTTTATGGAAGAATATTGCAGCAAAAGATCCTGCATTTGGAAAACCTGAAATATTTTATGAAAACATCGATAAAACAAAATGGGAATCATTTACTGTAACCTTTAAAGATTCAAAAATAGCTGGTATTATTAGAAATTTTACAAATAGAGACCCTTATTCTGGAAGAGTTGTAACTGGTGGAATAATTACAATAAAAGATTCAAATTGGGGTATGAGCTTTACATTAAGCAGGCAACCACACTTTGCCAACCAATCAGATAATGTATTGGTATTATGGGCATATGGATTATTTGCTGATAATGAAGGCGATTATATTAAGAAGAAAATGAGCGAATGTACAGGTGAAGAATTGCTAACAGAACTATTATATCACATTGGCGTAGAAGGTGATTTAATGGAGGAAATTGTTGATAGTGCAATAGTTATTCCTGCAATGATGCCTCATATTACAAGCCAATTCATGCCACGTGTTAAAGGAGATAGGCCAGAAGTTGTTCCAGAGGGTAGTGTAAATTTAGCATTCCTTGGACAATTTGTTGAGATGGAAGGAGATTGTGTATTTACAGTAGAGTATTCCGTTCGTTCAGCAATGATGGTTGTATATAAATTATTAAATCTTGATAAACAGGTTCCAGAAATTTACCCAAGCAAATACGATATTAGAGATGTTATCAATGCGACAAAAACATTATATGGAAACAAGCCATTACCTGGAGAATCTTTTGTAAAAAAACTATTAAAAGATACATCATTGGAAGATTTATTATAATTCAAGGGCTCTTTACGAGCCCTTTTCAAATTTCTTTAATGATCTATATATATCTCCTTCAATAATTTTACTTAATTTCTTAGTTAAATTTTCTGGTTCTTCAAACATTTTATGTTTTATCCAATCTATTATTACTCCAGTAATAGCTATTTCATAAAATTTTACAATATCTTCTTTTGAATTTTCTGAAACATTCAAATTTTTAGAAATATCTTCTACAACATCATATATTAATATTGCAACATAATCATAAAGATGGTCTTCCAAACGGTTCCTATCTATAGAATTATAGGCATTTAACACTACCTTTTTATTTTCCTTTAAATAATTCAAAATACTTACAAAACCTTTTTGCCATGTATCATAGGTCTTATTTTCACCAAGTATTTCTTTTACCTCTGTTATAAATGTCCATTCTAATAATTCATATATATTATGAAAATGATAATATAACGTCCTTCTGTTTACACCACAATCATTAACCACATCATTTACAGTGATCTTTGATAACGGCTTTTTTTTCATTAACCTCTTTAATGAATTTGCAAGTGCTCTTTTTGTTATTTTTGACATAACCCAGCCCTTTGTTATCTATTATTATTATCACGACTTTAATCGCATTTTTCAATGAATTTTGAAAAAAACGAATTATTCTAAAAAATAACTATTGTTAATTTTTTATTAGTTCAAAAACTCCCAATGTGCGTAAAGATTAAGGACTTAACCCACCGTTCATAATGAACTCATCAAAAGAGCTATTGAGCCTTGAATAGTTCTCAAACAGTAAGCCTTTGCGTAGAATTCTCATTTCGGCCATTGCATCAAACAAAATTTGACATCTTTAATTTGTTCTATCTCCAGGCATGGTCATATAAATATTTAGAATATGGCATATCTTTCGATTTCCTCTCAAGATGCATATCATTTATTACCAATGTCTTCGTTGACCTCTTTAATAGCAATGTTCAAAACCTTACTTTTATCTCTTTGAAGAATTCATTGTGTTCGCTTAAAAATCTTGACAATGTCGTACGATGAACTTTAACCATTGAACTTTCCTCTATCCTAGCCGACAACACCTGATGTAAAATTAATTTGAATAAACCAATCAACAGGAGGTGTTGCCGGCGTGAATATTATGCCATCTATTTCAAAAATAACAAAATCTATTTTTGAATCCGTCTTCGAAGTCTACGAATCATTTCATTCAAAGGATTCGTTAATGCTTGTTCAAGGCGTGTTGATAGGCAGAGGGAAATCGATTAATTCCATAGCGACGCACAATCTCAGCAAAGTATCACATACAACTTTAACGAGATTTCTCAACGATCACGATGAGTTCTTTAAAGAGATGAAGAAGGCATTTGAAAGATACGTTATGAGCGTAAATGAGGATGCATACATATTAGATGACACACAAATAGAGAGAAGGTCAACAAAATCACCATTCGTGTACAAGAACTTTGACCATGCGAATGGAAGGTATGTCAACTCACAATCACTTTTAACGATAGGGACAGTTGTGAATGGAGAATTCATTCCTTAGAGATGAAACTCGTTGGAAAAGAAAAGAACAAGAATGAAGAAGTCATTCAATGGCTCAAACAAGCAGAAATTAACGAAGGCTCACTTGTCATATTTGATTCGTGGTACACGCACTCTGAAATAATAGAAACGTGCAAGATGGTTTTAGGATTAGAAGCCATTGGGATGGCGAAGTCAAATCTGAAATTGAAGATAGGAGATTTAGAAAAAAGTGTTGGACAATACCAACGGCAAGTAGAATTCACGAAAGAAGTGAAGATACTCTCGAAGAAGATAAAGATTCACGAAGAGATTGGATATTTCAAATCGATAAGAATACCATTGAAAGTCGTGGTTTGTGAGATGAATTCAAAGAGGATAACGCTTGTATGTACGGATTTAAAAATGAGTGCAGAAGAAGTAGTGAAAAACTACATGAGCCGCTGGAAAATAGAAGTATTTTTCAAGAGCGCAAAGCAAAGATTCAATCTTGGAGATTGTACTTTGAGAAGCACTAAAGGTCAAGAACATTGGATGATTATTGTAAGTGTGGCGTATTTGGTATTTAAAGTGATAATGAAATTGTTGGCAATAAGAAGTAAAGAAGGAATGAAGGAAATCATTCATTTAGCCATTTCGTACATGATTTCAATGACCAAAGAAGCAAAAGAGGAGTATTTTATGCTGAATTATGGCTTGTTCTCTGCATTTGTTGACGTAGGGTTAATTACTTAACACTCACGCACAGCGTGAGTTCTTGAATAGTCTTCAAAAAATGAGCCCTTGCGTAGAGCTCTCATTTCAGCTATTGCGTCAAACAAAATTTTCTTGACATCTTTGAATTGCTTTATCTATAGCAACATCTTATTGCTTGGAAATACGCTATGATTAGAGTAATTGGTGCATTTCCAAGTGTTGCTTCTTCAATAGAGCTGTTGGGTTCAGTTCTGATCAATCAAAACGAAGAGTGGATCACTGGTAGAAGATATTTGAAAATGGAGAGGGAAGAAGAATTTGAAGAAATGAGTGTTTAAAAAATGAGACTGTTTCAGTCTTTAAGAATACAGGAATGAATTTACAGCACATTTTTGACATAACCTTTTCATAGTGCCTGCTGGAGTTGCCCATAAATTGATTATTCGTAAAAAGCTCTTTGTCCAGTGGGTGATAAAAGTTCCATCGCCGGTGATACAATAAGCAAAATTTTGACATAAGACATAATTCGATCAGATAATATGCGATATTTCTGCTTTGTTTGAAGGAACAGATATTCCCTCGAATCTCTGTTCTCAAGTGTTTACATTCAAGTTCATAACATTTGTTTGGATAAATCAATTTTTAACATCCTGTCAACAGTGGAAGCGTCCACACTGAGGAGTTTCTCTTTCATCTTCTTACCTTCCTTAAGATTGATGATGCGCTTGAGAAGATTATCCGTCATTTCATGATTTCATGTGAACTTTTTATAATGTAATTCTTTTTGTTGACTTGATAAGATTTTTAGTATAAAATACATTCATAGTTGCGCATATGAGAATATATAAGAGAGACTTCAACCGAGAGAAGAGAAAAAGCTTGATATCTTTAGTGAACATCTACCTTTATTGGTTGGCATTTTCATGATCGTGGGTGTGCTTGAAGAGGTTCCCATAATGCTTTCACTCGTTGCCATGATGAATTTCAACAACTACATTTTACATGAGGAGGCGATTGTAAGTGATGATTAAAAATATAAGATTAACGACTATATTGGGTACTTTGGCTGACGAGGTGAATTTGAAGATACTTTCATTTCTTTCACTTTATGACGAATTGTGCGTATGTGATCTTGAAGTTTTGACTTCAATGACACAATCCAGCGTATCTCGACATCTTAAGGCTTTGCACGATATAGAATTTATATCGGTGAGGAAAGATGGCAGGTGGCATTATTACAGGTTGGGAAGGATACCAGAGTTCGTAAATGAAATCATTAAATTGGCGATCGAAGAGTACAAAGTGAGAAGCGATTACGTAGCCAATTCGTGCAGAAGGATTGAACAAAAGTAGCAAGGGAGCTGAAAATGTGAATCAAAGGAAGAAAGTGTTATTTATTTGCACTCATAATTCTGCCAGATCTCAGATGGCAGAAGGCATTCTCAAAGACATGTATCCAAAAAAGTATGAAGCATCGAGTGCGGGAACCATTGCATCAAATGTCGATCCTTATGCGATAAAGGTAATGAACGAAATCGGAATTGATATATCTTGCCAGCGTTCTAAAAGTGTTGAAGAGTTTCGTGGAAGACTTTTCGATTATGTCGTCACAGTATGTGATCACGCGAAAGAAACATGTCCGTTCTTTCCAGGAAAGGTACATATTCACAAGAATTTCGAAGATCCAGCAAATATAAACGGAACAGACGAGGAGAAACTGGTTATTTTCAGGCATGTAAGGGATGAAATCTCAAACTGGATAGAAAAAACTTTTGGCCTGGGTAAAAATGGTGAAAGGGACACATTCAAAGTGAATTTGATGTGAAGTTCGTTGAAGAAAAAACTGTTTTGGAAACATCGTGCAGGTTTTGATTTCGTTACAGAATTGGAGGTATTTTTATGCAACAGAAAACGGGTGGTCTTTCTTTACTCGACAAACTGCTCACTTTATGGATTTTTACAGCAATGGTCGTTGGAGTAGGAATCGGGTGGATATTTCCGAAATTTTCCAATTGGCTTTCGTTGCTGTCAGTTGGTACGACTTCAATACCACTCGCGATAGGACTGATAGTCATGATGTACCCTCCGCTTGCAAAGGTCAACTACAAAAAACTGGGTAAAGTTTTTAAAGATCCAAAGGTTTTAATCCTTTCTTTGGTTGAAAATTGGATCATAGGACCTGTGTTGATGTTTACCCTGGCGGTGATCTTTTTGAGAGGCTATCCAGGATTAATGGTGGGAATAGTGCTCATAGGCCTTGCGCGTTGTATTGCGATGGTCATAATTTGGAATAGTTTGGCTCAAGGTGATACGGAATACGCAGCTGCTTTAGTTGCCTTTAACTCGATTTTCCAGATACTTTTTTATGCCGTGTACGCTTATATTTTCGTCACCTTCCTACCCGGATTATTAAATCTTAAAAGCGTTAGAATAGACATTTCTATGGTGGATATAGCAACCTCCGTTTTAACATATCTTGGTGTTCCATTCGCTGCAGGCATTTTCACAAGGCTTTTTCTTGAGCATTACAAAGGGGAGAAATGGTATGCTGAAAAGTTCATCCCAAAGATAAGTCCTATAGCACTAATTGCGTTGCTGTTTACCATAATTGTGATGTTCGTATACAAGGGAAAATACATAGTGAATTTGCCTTTGAATGTTCTGATTGTCTCCATTCCATTGGCACTTTATTTTGTGATAATGTTTGTGTCATCGTTTTTCATAGCACGGAAGGCTGGAATGAATTATGAAAAAACTGTGACTTTATCTTTCACTGCTGCGAGCAACAACTTTGAGCTTGCCATAACCGTAGCTGTGGCCATATTTGGAATTCAATCTCAGGAAGCCTTTGCAGCTGTCATAGGTCCTTTGATCGAGGTTCCAGTCATGATCATATTGGTGAACGTGGCATTGTTTTTCAGGAGAAAGTATTTCAAAATAAGTGTAAATTCAAAACGAATTTAGCATAAAAAGCGTGTCGTGATTTAAGTTCTAAAAGTTAGCTTCGGGTTTTCTCTTGAAAAAAAGAGAAGAGCGTGGTAGAATAATTTTAAGAACAGGTACGAAAGTTCAAAAGGGAATGCCGGTGAAAATCCGGAGCGGTCCCGCCACTGTGATCGGCGACGACACTCGTAAAGTGCCACTGGGAAACTGGGAAGGCGCGGGTGAAGGATGAACCGAGAGTCAGGAGACCTGCCTGTTTGTGAGCGCCCTTAACACTCGGGAAAAGTGTTTGGTGTGGTTAAAAAGGGAAACCAGCCGACTTCAAAGTCGGTCTATTTTTTTATAAGGGGGTTTTAAAGTGAAGAAATTTTTGGTTTTCAGCGTGTTGTTCGTTCTTATGGTATCTTTGATACTTGCGGTAACATATCCGTTGAGCTTGGTTGATGATGCCGGCCATGTGGTGATTTTCAAGTCTGCCCCTCAAAGGGTTATCGACGCAGCACCATCCATAACCGATTTCCTGTTGAAGCTTGGATACGCAAATAAAATCGTGGGAGTCACCAAGTACGATTCTTACACGAAGGCAGAGAATATAGGGCTTATGTATCCTTTGAATCTCGAAAAAATCGTGTCTTTGAAACCAGATGTGGTTTTCATATTCGGAGGATTTCAACTTTCACAATATGAAAAGCTCAAAAAGCTTGGAATAAATGTGTTTGTGCTTAACGCGAATGATCTAAGTGGGATTTACCGTGATGTCATGGATGTTGCCACGATCATGGGAAAGAGCGAAAATGGCAAAAAACTCGTTTCATCGTTAAAAGAAAGAGCACTAAAAGTGTCAAAAGAAGCTTACAACGTACCCATATTCAAGAGACCTCGTGTGTTTTATGGAACGCCTGGAAAGCAGATATGGACGGCTGGAATGGGATCTTTCTTGAACGAGATCATATCTTTAGCTGGTGGTGTGAATATCACTGGAAATTATGCCGGTCCAAATGGTTGGCTTCCTGTTAGCCCCGAATTTGTGGTTTCTCAAAATCCAGATATCATTCTTGTACCTTACTACAGCCCAAATGGTCAAAAGGCGGCTATCAAGTTGTTTGAAAATTATCCCGCATTCAAAAATTTGCGTGCGGTTGAAGATGGGCATGTTTACGCCATTAATGGGAATGTGGCGTCTCAGCCCAACACAAAATTGATAGGTCTTTTGGAGCAAATACACGATATTTTTGAGAAAGCATGGTAAAAATTTCAAAGGGAAGGGCGTTTTTGATCGCTCTCCCCTTTCTTGCAATATTCGCCCTTCTGAATCTTGCATTTGGCTCTGTCTACATACCTATCACAGATATTTTTAAAGCCTTAGTTGGGCTTAAAGTTTCTAACACCCAAAGTATTATAATACTTCAACTGAGACTCCCAAGGATCCTCTTAGGATTAGGGGTAGGCGCAGCGTTGTCCGTAACAGGGAATTCTTTTCAAGCGATGATGAAGAATCCATTGGCCGATCCTTACATATTAGGAGTTTCAGCTGGTGCAGCTTTTGGCGCAATTCTGGCCAATGTTCTCGCGCAAATGTACGATCCGAATTTGGTTTTTTACACATGGATATTCGCTTTCGCTTCTGGAATACTTGCGGCCATGATCACCTATCTTGTGGCAAAAAAAGGCAGGAAACTCCCCGTAACGGAATTGATTTTGAGTGGTGTCATAGTCAATTTAATGTTTGGTGCAGGTGTAACGTTTCTTATAGTTTATGGATGGAGAAACGTTCAATTAACGTCATTTTGGCTTTTGGGGAGTTTAGCCGGAAGCGGATGGAATTCAGTAATCTTTGTAGGTATGACTGCCGTTGCAATGACTCTTTTTTTCACGATTATTGGAAAATACTTGAACGCCATGATTGCCGGCGAGGAAGAAGCATCTTACGTTGGCGTGAAGGTGGAAAGATTGAAGATCATAATTTTCATCGTTGGAACGTTTACAACTGCCGTGGCAGTTTCGGCTTCTGGGATTATCGGCTTTGTTGGACTTATAATACCGCACATTGCCAGAATGCTTTTTGGCGCGGATCACAGAATTTCAATGCCGGCAAGTGCGGTTCTTGGAGGGGTGTTCTTGGTTGTGTGTGACACGATAGCGAGAACTGCCTTCAGTCCGTCTGAAATGCCAATAGGCACTATAACGGCGTTGATTGGCTCTCCGATCTTCATTTACATACTCAGGAGGCGAGCAAAAATTGTGTGAAATAGAGGTTCGAGATCTGAATTACTCTTACTTTGGCACTTTGAGAAAAGCACTTGATGCTGTGAATTTTTCTGTTTGTAAAGGGGAGTTCGTTGGGATAATAGGTCCAAACGGATCTGGGAAAACGACCCTTGTAAAATCACTGACTTCCATTTTATCCTACAAAGGAAAGGTGAATATCATGGAAAAGGAGGTAAGACGATACTCCAAAAGGGAATTTGCGCGTTTGGTTGGAGTTGTAGCCCAAGAGTTTTTGCCGGCTTATGATATGAAAGCTCGGGAGATAGTTGAAATGGGAAGAATACCTCATACGGGCTTGATGGGACAAATGTCCCGGGAAGATGAAGAGAAAGTTGATGAAGCATTTGAATGCCTTGGAATACCTCATTTAAAAGATCGCATGTTTTATTCAATGAGTGGGGGAGAAAGGCAAATGGTGTACGTTGCCAAAGTCTTTGCTCAAGAACCTCAAATACTCTTGCTCGACGAGGCTACATCACATTTGGATATAGGTCACGTTGAAATTCTTCTGAAAAAAATCAGAATCATTTTCAAAAAGGAAAAGAAAACTGTTGTGGCAACATTTCACGATATAAATCAAGCTTTTGCCTTCTCCGATAGGATAATTGTGATGAAAGATGGAAAAGTGGTTGCAGACGTAATTCCTGAAATGTTAACAGAAAAGCTTATATACGAAGTTTACAAGGCGCACTGCACGATTGTGCATCACCCTAAGACCAATAAAATAAACGTTCTCATGGATTTGGAAGATGAACGAAGTTTTGACCCACTACGAAATACCTTGATCCGATCGAAGAGTTTTTGATCAAATTGTCAATCACCATTTCATATGATCTGTTCAAGTTCAGATCGTTAAATTTTATCGATATGCCTTTCACGAAATAAAGGGTTTTTTTCCTGATATCCACTTCCAAAATCAGTTTTTCAAACCAGTCCGGATACGATAGAATGGTCTCTATTTCAGAGATGATTTTGGGATTTATGATTTCATCATCGCTCAAGTTAATCGGATCCAAATCGAAAAATATCTTGTAAGCGGTAGCTCTATAGATATCCGCCTTTGAAAGTTTCATCAAGAAGATTCCATCTCTTGAGACGAGAAAATAGTTTTTAGAGGTTGAAAGTACGAAGGCTGGCTGTCTTTCTTTCAAAATCAAATTCACGACACCGTTGTCAGCGTATTCTACCTTGTAAGATTTTATAAAAGGATCGGAGGGAAGAACGAGTTTAGAAAGGTGAATCCCCCCAATCGGCATAACTTCCCTTTTAACGTATTCTTTGTTCAGATATCGAGCGCCTTGAACTCTTAATTTGTACACAACAGGATCAAAATTAAGCGAAAGAAACGCTTTTATCATCAATAACGATGTGAATATGCCTATGAGTGACAGCACAAAGCGTGCTCTCGTTGCGAATTCCATTTCACACGTCTATGTTCGTGGCTTTTAAGGCATGTCTTGTGATAAAATCCCTTCTACTTTCAACATCACTTCCCATAAGAATCCTAAAAATATCGTTTGCGTATTCCGCATCCTCGATCTCTATTTTCATTATCTTGCGAGCATCTGGATTCATGGTTGTTTCCCAAAGCTGTGAGGGATTCATTTCACCGAGACCTTTGTACCTTTGAACGTCGAATCTTTGGTTTTTCTCGTTCAAATCACTTATGATACTTTTCAATTCTTCCTCAGAATAAGCATATTTATGGTTTTTTCCGTAACCTATCCTGTAAAGGGGTGGCATCGCTGAGTACACTTTACCTTCCTCCAATATAGGCCTCATGTATCTGTAAAACAGAGTAAGCAGCAGCGTTCTTATATGTGCTCCATCCACATCGGCATCGGTCATTATTATTATTCTATCGTATCTAAGTTTTGAAACATCAAAATCCTCACCTATATTCGTACCAAGCGCCACTATTATGTTGTTTATCTGTTCGTTCTTCAAGAGCTTTTCCATGCCAGCTTTTTCTACATTCAGTATCTTTCCTCTTAATGGGAGTATAGCTTGAAGGTTTCGATCTCGACCTTGTTTGGCCGATCCTCCTGCGGAATCTCCTTCAACTATGAATATTTCTGATCTTTCTTTGCCACTCATCGTACAATCGGCCAGCTTGCCGGGTAAAGATGTGTTTTCCAGAGCACTTTTCCTTCTGATCATCTCTCTAGCTTTTCGCGATGCTACTCGTGCCGCAGCAGATTGAGAAATCCTTTCAAGGATTTTCTTTAAGCCTTTTTGCTCCAATTCCAAAATCTCAGGTAATTTGTCCTGCATTATAGAATTGACGACATCTGTGACTTCTTCGTTCCCAAGTTTTGCTTTAGTTTGTCCTTCGAACTGAGGCTCTGGAACTTTGATGCTCAAAACAGCAACAAGCCCTTCGCGTGTATCCGTGCCTTTGAAGTTGTCTACGTTCTTCTTAAGGACACCTAAGCGCCTGGCAAAATCATTTGTTATCCGTGTTAAGCTCCAATGGAATGCCGTCACATGTGTCCCACCTTCAACCGTGTTTATGTTGTTGACGAAGGCAACCAAATTTTCATCATAATTATTGGTGTAAGTGAAAGCGCATTCCATTTCAACGCCGTTCTTTTTTCCTAAAAAATACAAGGGTTTTTCTATGATATGTTTGGCGGATTTGGAAAGATGGTTGACAAACTCTATTATTCCACCTTCATAATGGAATATCTTTCTGTACGGTTCTTCTTCTCTTGAATCCACGAATTCAATCGTCAGTTTTTTATTTAGAAAGGCAAGCTCCATAAGCCTGTGTTCGACGATTTTACGATCGAATTCTATGGTTCTGAATATTTCAAAATCTGGTCTGAAAATGGTTTTTGTTCCACTTCCATCTGACTTGCCCACGATTTTGACAGAAGTAACTGGAATCCCTCGTTCGTATTTCTGGTAATAAACTTCTCCATCACGTTTTACATACACTTCAAGCCATTCACTCAACGCATTGACGACACTGGCACCCACACCATGCAATCCCCCACTGACTTTGTAGGTGGTTTGAGAGAATTTTGCCCCTGCGTGTAAATCCGTCATGACGACTTCTAAAGCGCTTTTATGTTCTTCAGGATGTTCATCTACAGGTATTCCGCGGCCGTTGTCTTCAATTGTAACAACAGAGCCATCTGATATTTCTATTTTCACCCAATCGCAAAAACCACCTGTGGCTTCATCAACGCTGTTGTCGACTATCTCGTTTATCAAATGGTGCAATCCAGCTGAACCAGTTGAGCCAATGTACATCCCTGGCCTTTTTCTTACCGCTTCAAGTCCACGCAAAATCTTTATGCTACCAGCATTGTAATCATGTTCGTTCATGCCACACCTCTTTATCTTAGCCTTCTCACTTTTATTTTTTTTAAATCAACACCAATTTCATTCAAGGACTCTAAAAATTGCGGGCTTCTAAACCTTATTTCAGAAAGAACTACCGAATCTTTTGTCCACACCTCAAGTGTTTTGTTTTTTCCAATTGAAACGTAAGTTTTTGATGCCAGAAAGCCACCTACCATCTCTTTCCAGACGGAGTTAATTTTAACTCTCATTTCAAGTTCACGAAAGAACGAACTTCTTCCAGTCAAGCCTTCAAAAATCTCACTTAGTTTGCGCTCAGACACAACTAATTGTACCATATTTTCAAAGAATTTTGTCACTTTTTAAAGCAAGGCATTGACTTTCATGATTTGAGAAGAAAGTAAAAACAAATATGGTATAATTTGTTAGCATATTAAGAAGGGAGAATTTTTATGAAAAAAATTTTTTCCATTTCCTTAACATTATTACTTTTGATCGCATCTTTTGGATTGGCCGTAACTTATATCGTTGGAACTTCTGCTGATTTTCCTCCATTCGAGTACGTTCAGAATGGAAAATACGTTGGCTTTGATATGGATCTTATAAGCACGATAGCCAAAACAGAAGGCTTCAACGTCGAAATCAGAGACATGTCCTTTGATTCTTTGATACCCGCTTTGAGATCGGGAGTTATAGACATAGCGATTGCAGGAATGACGATCACAAAAGATAGATCAAAAGTAGTGGACTTTTCCGATCCTTACTGGTTTGCAGATCAAGATGTAATTGTGAACAAGAATTCCAACTACACCGTAACGGTGCTCTTTGGGAATCACAAGATAGGTGTTCAAACTGGAACAACGGGAGATCTATGGGTAAGCGATAATTTGCTGAAAGCCGGCTTCATAAAGCAAAACAATTTAAAAAGATATCAAAGTTTCATCTATTCACTTCAAGCTTTGCTTAACGGAGCAGTAGATGCCGTTGTTTTGGACAGTCCGGTTGCCAAAAGATTTGCACAGATGAGACCGGTGAAGGTAGTGGCAACGTTGATGACAGGTGAATCTTACGGAATAGCGGTGAAAAAAGGAAATTCAAGGTTGATCGATCAAATAAACGATGGCTTAAAAAAATTAAAGGCTTCTGGAGAGATGTCTAAACTGATAGATAAATATTTTGGGAAATGATGCCATGCAGCTTTTTTTAAGCTCGATCAGCATTCTTTTGAAAAGTACAGGGACAACGGTTGAATTGACCGTTGCCTCTATTTTTCTTGGCACTGTCGTGGCGATATTCGTGGCCCTTGGGCAAGTTTACGGAAATCTTTGGATTAAGATTGTGGCCACCGTGTATGAGCGGACGACTCGAAGCATTCCGATATTGATAATCATGTTCATGATATTTTTTGGTTTTCCATCAATGGGTATCCGCTTTGAACCTTTTGTGGCAGCCGTGCTTGCACTTGGCTTAAGAAGCTCGGCATATCAGTCTCAGATCTTTCGAGGATCGTTGCTTGCAGTTTCCAAAGGGCAAATACTTGCCGCACGTTCCCTCGGAATGACTGAAATTCAAGTTTTTTTTCATGTAACCTTTCCACAAGCGATAAGATTTTCGATAGCACCTTTGACAAACGAATTCACAATAGTCCTTAAAGACACATCTATTGCTTATGCTATAGGCGTAACAGAGCTTTTAAGGGAGGGGACATACATCGTTTCTACCTCCTATGAGCCTCTTTTGATCTATTCGATGTGTGCGGCTATATACTTTGTCATAACATTTGGAACGAACAAGTTTGTCTCCATCGCTGAGAAAAAATTCTCTATTCCTGGATATGAAATCAGAGGAGTTGAACGAGCTTGAAACTTCTTGAAGTTAGGAATTTAAAAAAGAATTATGGAGAAAAAGAAATCATCAAGGGAATATCGTTTGAAATGGAAAAAAGAGAGACGATCGTGGTAATCGGACCATCTGGTACCGGAAAATCCACCATGCTGTCTTGCATAAATATGCTTACAAGACCAAATGGTGGAGAAATACTTCTCAACGGTCAGGATGTGGTCAAAGCCAAGAGTGTGGAGAAGATGAGGCAGAAGATCGGAATGGTTTTTCAAGAATTCAATCTTTTCAATCATTTAACAGTCCTTGATAACGTTAGAATAGGGCCATTAAAGGTTAAAAAGCTTTCGAAGGGCGATGCGACGAAAGTGGCCTTGGAAAACCTTATGAAAGTTGGGCTTGATTCAAGGTCAGAAGCTTATCCCGCAGAACTTTCTGGAGGGCAAAAGCAAAGAGTTGGTATCGCGCGGGCACTTGCCATGGAACCAGAGCTCATACTCTTTGATGAGCCCACGTCAGCGCTTGATCCTGAGTTGGTAGGTGAAGTGTTGGAAGTCATGAGAAAATTGGCCAAAGGTGGTATGACCATGCTCATCGTAACACATGAAATGTCATTTGCCAGGGACATAGCCGATAGGATAATCTTCATGGAAAATGGCTATATCGTTGAACAGGGAACACCAGAAAAGATACTATCACATCCAGAAAAAGAGCGCACGCGCCAATTCCTTTCAAAATTTCGGAGTGGATCATGAATCATTTCATCTTTATATTCATTCAGGCTTTGCCTTTTCTTTTAAAAGGGCTGGAATTCACCTTAGAACTGGCCTTTATTTCTATAATTGTTGGTTTTGGAATTGGTATGTTTACCGCGATAGAAAGGGTTTACGGTGGGAAGCTTGCTTATGGTTTTTCTACTGCCTACGTTGAAATTATCCGTGGAACACCGTTGTTGGTGCAGCTCTTCATAATTTATTTTTCACTTCCGCAGATTGGGATCCATTTTTCTCCCTTGGTGGCATCGGTGATAAGTTTTTCGTTGAACAGCGGTGCTTACCAGGCAGA
Organism: Mesoaciditoga sp.; assembly: GCA_015491995.1. Classification (GTDB taxonomy): domain Bacteria; phylum Thermotogota; class Thermotogae; order Mesoaciditogales; family Mesoaciditogaceae; genus WGFY01. Next base: position 63,181 of record WGFY01000068.1, on the reverse strand, counting down.
GTACATAAGAGGTGCCATGCAATCCGTGGAAAAAGGCCAGATGAAAGCCGCCATTTCTATGGGAATGACAAAGTGGCAAGCCATTCGCTTGGTCATCATGCCACAAGCACTTAGAAAGGTGCTGCCATCATGGACAAATGAGTTCGTTTACCTTGTTAAATACACGTCTCTTGCATATCTCGTGGGTGTTCCAGAACTTATGGCTCAAGGAGAATTCGTTGCGAGTAGAAACTTCGAATTCATGGATGTCTTTCTTGGAGTCGCCCTTATATACCTTATGGTCATATTGACCATCACGTGGGCGTTTTCATTTGTAGAAAAAAGAATTAAGATACCAGGCGTCTGAACGTTTTATGATATTTGACATGAGTGAAAAGCCACTTCATTTTAAAAGATGGGGTGGTTTGTTCGTCTGTGTTAAAATATAGATGAAAAGTTTGAAAGCAATGATCGTTGCATTTTTATGGAAAAGAGGTGTTGATCGTCATTAACGAAAAACTTACGGATTCCTACGGAAGAAGTTTGTATTATCTAAGGCTTTCCATCACGGATAGATGCCAGTTTTCTTGTTCTTATTGCCGATCAGAGGGAATGGAGTTTCTTCCAAAGGAAGAACTTTTATCTTATGAAGAAATCAAAAGGCTGACCAAGCTGTTTAAAAGCATGGGAACGAGAAAAGTTAGAATCACAGGTGGAGAACCACTTGTAAGGCAAGGAGTTGAAAGACTCGTATCCATGTTGCACGAGTTGGGACTTAGAACGGCTCTTACCACGAATGGTTTTGTACTGAAAAAGTTCCTCCCCGAGCTTAAAGATTCTTTGGATTCCATAAACATAAGCTTGGACAGTGTGCATGCTGAGACTTTTGAAAAGATAAGCGGTATGCCAAGGGCTTTTATGAGGAGCGTGATGGATTCTATAATCGCTTCTGAGAAAATGCGAATCAAGACAAAGATCAACACAGTTGTGATAAAGGAAAACGCATATGAAATAAATGACTTGATCGATTTTGCAAAATCCATACCTGTTCCCATAAGATTCATAGAGTACATGAAAGTGGGAGAAAATGAGAAAGAACCTGTTTTTTTTGATGCTTTAAAAGAAAAAGTAGCAAAGTCAAAAGGACTGATTAAAATGAACGAAAAATTTGGTGATGGACCTGCAGAATACTACAAAACCGGTGATGGATCCGTTGTTGGTTTTATATCGTACAGTCAGCCTCATTTTTGTGATAAATGCAATCGTCTAAGAATTACTCCAGATGGGATGTTAAGGCTTTGCCTGATACTCGGTGGTGAACTAAACGTAAAAGAGCTGCTTAGGAGTGATTTGAATGATGAAGAGATTAAGGACAAGATGGCAAACTTTGTGAAGTTAAAACCTTTCAGTCATGGGACATACAGAGCCCTTGGAAAGAAAATGAATTCCATAGGAGGTTGAATATGATAGATGTCGATTCAAAGCCACTGACAAAACGGGTCGCCGTAGCGGAAGGGTATGTAAGGATGCAACCGGAAACGCTGAACGCGATTTTGTCGAAGAAAATCAGAAAAGGGGATGTGTTATGTGTTTCTCAGACTGCGGGGATAATGGGAGCAAAGTACACTCCCATGATCGTACCAATGTGCCATCCCATACCGTTGAGCAACGTTCAAGTTGAGATCATCCCTAATGGAGAAGATAGATTAAGGGTTGAAGCTTCAACTGTTGCCACTTGGAAGACAGGTGTTGAAATGGAGGCATTGGCGGCAGTATCCATAACATGTTTGAATGTGTACGACATGTGCAAATCAATCGACAGAAGCATACGAATTGAGGATGTGAGACTTCTGTACAAATCTGGAGGTAAGAGTGGTGAATACAGAGCGAAGTAATGCTAAAATATTTGCGCTTTCCATTTCGGAAAAAAGGGGAACTATAAAGTACAACGTCGAAGGTGCCAACTTCGTTGAAAATTACGGTATTGAAAACGATGCTCATGCAGGTGATTGGCACAGGCAGATCAGTTTGCTCTCCATCGAGAGTATTGAAAAGTTCAATGCAAACAGCAATTTCAAGGTGAATCCTGGGGAATTTTCGGAGAATGTGACAACTCAAGGAATAGAACTTCTCACTACACTACCCATAGGGAGCATGATAAAAATAGGAAACGATGTTTTGCTGAAAGTAACGCAACATGGGAAAAAATGCCACACAGATTGCGCTGTATTCAAAACCGTTGGTAAATGTATCATGCCAACTGAGGGCATATTTGCAACGGTCTTAAAGGGTGGAAAGGTAAGGGTGGGTGATTCTATACACATTCAACTTCAAAAAGATGGGCGTTGATGATAGTGAATATCACTTTTTTATTCTGATTTTAAAGTGTGTTGAGCATACAATCCCTAATGAGGTGATTTGATGAGAGAAGAAAGAGTGGATATTGCCATTATAGGAGGAGTTGCCGCGGGAACAAGTGCGGCAGCTGCCGCGGTTAGAGAGAATGAAGATCTTAAAGTTGTCTTGTTTGAAAAGGACAAATTCATATCTTATGGTGGATGTGGAATTCCTTATTATGTGGAAGGTCTTGCGAAAGATTACAAAGATATAGTCATATTCACTCCTGAAGCGTTTGAAAAAAGTAAAGGGGTGGATGTGAGAATTTCTCATGAAGTTACGTCTGTAGACCCAAACAACAAATTTTTAACGGTTAAAAATTTCAACGATTATAGTGAAAACGTAAAAGTGTACTTTGATAAGCTTATCCTTTCAACAGGTGCGACTTCTTTTATTCCACCGATTGAAGGCTTGAAAATTGAAGAGAGGATCTTCAAGGTTAGGACACTTCAAGATGCCATTAGACTTAGAAGATTTTTAGACAACGATCACCCTAAGAATGCGGTTATTTTAGGAGGGGGATATATAGGTTTGGAAATGGCTGAGGCTATCGGTTCTCGCGGTGTAAACGTCACAATTGTTGAGATGATGAAAGATGTTATGCCAACTGCTGATCCGCAAATGAGCGAATTCATAGAGGGTGAACTCAAAAGGAATCACGTTAAGTTTTTGACGTCTACCCAATTGAAATTCGTTGAAGATGAAGAAGACTCGATGATCAGATTGGGAACGACAAATGGCATACTTGAAACCGATATGTTGGTGGTGGCTGCTGGTGTAATACCACAGGTAGAATTGGCTAAGAAATGTGGTATCCACCTTGGAAAAAAAGGTGCCATCTCTGTGAACTCCAACATGATGACAAACTTCGATGATGTGTATTCTTGCGGCGATTGTGCCACCGCTTATCACAGAATAACAAACGACGAGGCGTACATTCCTTTAGGAACGACCGCAAACAAGCAGGGAAGAGTAGCCGGAAGAAATGCTGCTGGTAGGAAAGAAGAGTTCAAAGGAGTACTTGGAACGGCAGTCACCAAGATATTCGATCTTGAATATGCCCGGACAGGTTTAACGTACAAAGAGGCTTCAAAGCAATTTAACGCTGGAATGTCGATTATCAAATCAAAATCAAAAGCGCATTACTACCCGGATAGCAAGGAAATTCATGTTATGTTGGTTTACGAAAAAGGCACCGGAAAAATTCTTGGATCACAGATGGCAGGTTCGGATATTTCAAAACGAATTGATGTTATAGCATCTGCCATAACCGCCGGAATGGATGTCGAAGAATTATCCACTTTTGATCTGTCTTACGCACCACCTTTTGCACCCGTGTGGGATCCGATTCTTATCGCTGCTAACGTGGCAAAGAAAGGAATCTGAAAATGATAGTACTCGTCAGCGACCAGAATAACAACATCTTCACGAAGATCGTAAAGGCGAATTTGATGACCTTGGCTTCACATCTTAATGTGGTAGAAATTTCCACCCCAATTGGGTATGGTGATGTTTACACGGCTTCGTATGTAATAGAACGTTTTGCCTCTCACATGCCTAAAAATACCATTTTTCTTAGCGTGATCGATGGTTTGAACGATGGTGCACGAATACCAATTGCGTTGTTAACCAAGGATGAGAAAATATTCGTTGGTTTTGACAACGGCACACTCACCGCAACGATCGAACGCTTTGGCATTCGTCAAATAAGACGCGTTGAAACTTCAAACGGATTTCCAATGTCCATCACGGAATCGGCTTTGAAAGTTTTAACACCAATTGCCGCGAAATTGTCGCTTGATATGGAATTCGATCAAGTAGGGGATCTGTACATGACTTATTACAGCTTAAAGCATAAACCTCCTAAGATATTGAAAGATGCTGTGGAAGGTGAGGTTTCTTTCATAAATGAATTTGGAAGTGTTGAAACGAACATACCATTCGATTCACTCGTTGAAATAAAGGTGGAAATTGGTGATGAAATCAAGGTTAACAAGAGAAACGTCCTTGTAACGGATGATGAACGAGATGGAGAAAACAACGATCTTATCTTACGTAACGGGATATGTGGTTACATCGAAATTCTTTCTAAATTTTCAAGAGCGGAAAAATTGTTAAAGGTTCATCCGAGAGAGAGATTAAGATTGGAGGCCTCAACATGAGCGATGTTGCAATTGTAACCGGTGGAAGTAGGGGAATAGGCTTGGCTGTGGTTAAAAAGCTCATCGAAGATGGATATGTGATAGTTGCAACCTACGTGCACTCTCCGGGTGGTCTTGATGAAACTAAGGCTCATACGATAAGGGCAGATGTAAGCTCACAAAGTGATGTTGTGCAAACGATCAACTTTGCAAGAGATCTTGGAAAAATAAAAGTGCTGGTGAACAACGCCGGAGTAGCGTATGACGATTTACTGCTTCGTATGAAAGATGAAGAGTGGGAGAGAGTTTTAGAGGTAAACCTTACGGGAACTTTCAGAATGACAAGGGCTGTGATTCGTGAAATGTTAAAAGATGGTGGTGCAATTGTGAACGTTGCATCGGTCGTTGGGCTTGTCGGCTCAGCTGGTCAGTCCAATTATGCGGCCTCCAAAGGTGGCATAATTGCTTTTACAAAAAGTGTGGCAAAAGAGTATGCGAGGAAAGGGCTTCGAGTCAATGCCGTTGCCCCCGGTTTTATAGAAACGAATATGACGGTAAAATTGGATGAAAGTCGTAGGAAACAGTATTTAACTTTGATCCCAATGAATAGATATGGTAAGCCCGAAGATGTGGCTGATGTGATAAGTTTTTTGGCCTCTCCGGCCGCTTCCTATGTAACCGGTCAGATCGTAAATGTTGATGGAGGAATGGTGATGTGAAAAGTGAAATTATGGCCCTTTTCCAAAGCTGAAAGCCATACACGCCTCGGAAAAGAATCGTTCATTTTTTTGTTTTCAACTGTTGTCTCTTTGGAGTTGTTCTTATATTTTTTCCTTTCTCCTTCAACCGTTCCTTACTGGGTAACGATGGTGGTAATCGACTTCATCTTCTACATCGTTGGTGATTTTTTTATCTTTCAATTTATAGACAGGCCTTTGATAACACTTATGAACCGTGTGAAGCGCACTTCTCTCACTTTAAAGCCTTCGAAAAGGGCAGGATTGAAGGGAGAACTGGATGAAATATTGAGAGAAGTGGACAAGCTTGCCGATACGCTTAGCAGAGAGCGCGAAGGACTTTTAGAAACATATAACGAGTATAGAAGTATAGTCGAGTCCCTTGAAGAGGGTATTATCATGACAAAAGATGATGGCGAAATTTTGATGATGAACAGCGGTGCTGAAAAGATATTTTCAACTCATCGTTCGGAATGGAAAAGTAAAAAGATCAAGGATTTTTTCAGGTTTTATGGGATTATTTTCGATAAAGCCAAGAAGGTTGTATCGACGAAAAGAGTGAAGAAGCGACTTGTAATCCGTGAAATAACGATGAGTTTGAGAAACAAGTTCGCCACTCTTTATATTTTGGAAGATGTTACCGAAATATCCAACCTCGAGAATGCCTTGAATCGTGCAGAAAATCTGGCTTTGCTTGGAAAAATGACGGCTTCCGTAGCTCATGAAATAAAAACTCCAATAGCGTCCCTTAAATTGTCCGTCCAACTTTTGAAGCGTCAGATCTTGGCAAACGATCCAGAGCTATCCGAAACTCTTGATGTGTTGGACAAAGAAGTTAGGCGCTTGGAGGAAAGATCTAAAGGCTTTCTCGAATTTTCAAACCCTCATTACGATCTCAAACCTATAAACATCGTGGATGTTGTGATGGAATCCGTTAAACTGGCAAGAATACGTGCAAGGGATAAGAATGTGGAGATCAATTTCAAATGCTCTCAGCAAAGTATACCAATACTTGGAGATACAAATGCACTTAATTCCGCTTTTTTGAATGTCCTTGTAAACGGAATGGATGCCTGCGAAGGAAATAATGGAAGGATCATCGTGAATGTTGAAAGAAACTTAAAGAGTGTGAATTTGATCTTTTCAGATAACGGTGTTGGAATATCTCCCGATGATGTCGATTACATTTTCGAGCCGTTTTTTAGCTTGAAAACTGGGGGAACAGGGCTGGGTATGAGCATAGTCAAGAGGGTGATTACATCGCATGGCGGAAAGATCGAAGTAAAAAGCAAGCAAAAATCAGGGACTGTTGTAAGGATACACGTTCCGATTTTCGGTGATGAAAATGGCTGATATTTTAATTGTAGAAGACGATGAAAGTTTGAACAAATTGATATGTAAAGTGCTTGAGATGGAAGAATACAACGTTAAAGGTGCGAAAAGCCTTAAGGAAGCCAGAGATGCCGTGAAGAGATCATGTTATGATCTTGTGATTTTAGACATGATGCTCCCAGATGGTAATGGGATGGAAATTGTTGAAAAACTTGTTAAGAAGTCGGAGGTCATAGTCATAAGTGCCCATGGGGATATAAATACAGCCGTTAAGGCCGTACAATTAGGAGCTTTCAATTTCATCCCAAAGCCCTTCGAGCTTGCAAGTCTTACGACTGAAGTTGAACGGGCACTGGAAAACCGCGCTTTGAAACTTGAGAACCTCTCTTTGAAGCTACCAACGAACTTAGTTGGTGAAAGCAGTGAGATGAGAAAACTACGTGACACGATTGCCACAATTGCCTCCAAAAATGTAACTGTCCTCATTCAAGGAGAATCTGGAACTGGCAAAGAATTGGTTGCACGCTCAATATGGAATCTTAGCGATCGTTCAAATGGTCCTTTCATAGCGGTGAATTGTGGCGCTGTTCCATCAGATCTGTTTGAATCGGAGCTTTTTGGCTATGAAAAGGGTGCATTCACCGGTGCTATGAAATCAAAAGCTGGAAAGATCGAGCTTGCAGATAACGGGATGATTTTCTTGGATGAAATAGGAGAGCTTCCTAAACCCGTTCAAGTCAAACTTTTAAGAGTACTCGAAACTTCTGAGGTGGAAAGATTGGGAGGCTTGAGCACGAAAAACGTGAATATTCGTATACTCTCCGCCACCAACAAGGATTTGGAATCAGAAGTTAAAAACGGAAATTTCAGAGAAGATCTGTATTATAGGATAAATGTGATCAAAATAGAAATTCCGCCTTTAAGAAAGAGAAAAGATGACATTCCAATTCTTGTTGAACATTTTTCTCATGTGCTTTCCAAGCAAATGGGGACAAATTTCAAACCTTTTAGTAAAAAAGTAATTGATGTTCTGAAGGAGTATTCTTTCCCTGGTAATGTTAGAGAACTCCAAAATGTGGTTAGATCTGCAATAGTATTTTCGAAAGGCTCGAAGATAGATGTTGACGATCTTCCTCCAAAGGTTGTAAAAAGAAATGATGAATACGTCAAAATTGTGATGGGAACCACTCTGAATGAAGCCGAAAAGATGTTGATAGAATTCACTCTGAAAAGTTATAATGGGAACAAAACGAAGACAGCCAAAGCGTTAGGCATAAGCCTTAGCACTTTACATAACAAATTAAACCAATGGAGGAAAGAAAGTGGACAAGAAAATCAACGTACTTGATAAAGGCTTTGTAGAACTTTTAGACGTCTTCGGTGGTGATGAAGCTGCCGTAAGAGCTGCAAGAATATCCTACATGTCCACGCCAGATCTTGAGGGGGACAAAAGGTTGATAAGTCTTCTCATGGTAAATGGACACGAATCACCTTTTGAGCATATAACACTCACATTTTATGTGAAGGCTCCCATATTCGTAGCGCGGCAATGGTTTAGGCATAGGATCGGATCGTTTAGTGAACGTTCCGGAAGGTTTACCGAGTTTGATGAAGAATTCTACATACCGGATGAAACGCGTGCAGGCGGTAACGTAAAAGAGATGGAAAATGCAATGCATGACGCCTTCGAAACATACAAACATCTTCTTAAATCAGGCGTGAAAAGAGAAGTTGCGCGTGTGGTACTACCCATGAGCTTGTACACGCAGTGGTATTGGACGGTTAACGTCCGAAGCCTTATGAACTTCCTGAAATTACGAGCGGATAAGCATGCGCAGTACGAAATTCGAAGTTATGCAATTGCAGTGGCAAAATTTTTCAGGGAAAGTTGCCCTTTAACGTACAAGGCTTTTGTTAAAAAAGCTTACAAAGGAGATATTTTGGAGGTGTGAGATGATGATATTAGGTCATAGGGGATATTCTGGATCGTATCCTGAAAACACGATTCTTTCTTTTAAGAAAGCGTTAGAATACGGTGCAGATGGAATTGAATTAGATGTTCATTTGAGCAAAGACGGTAAGATGGTGGTATGTCACGACGAAAACTTGTACAGAACTTACGGCAAGCATAGATGGATCAAAGATGAAACTCTTGAAGATATGAAAAAGCTCAAATCTTTAGGACAAAAGATATCTACCCTTGAAGAAGTATTTCATGAAATACCAAAGTCGGTATTCATCAACATAGAACTGAAAACGAATGTCATGAGTTACCCATACCTTGAGGAAAAAGTTATGAAACTCGTGAATGACAATGTGCCAGAGAGGGTTCTCATTTCTTCCTTTAACCATTCGACTCTTGCTCATGTAAGAGAGATAGATGAGAACATAAAATTGGGCATGCTTTTCGGAGAAGAACACATCAAAATTCTAAAAGAATCCATGGCTCTCAGCCTTGAAATAGATGCTTTTTCTTACAACATCCCATCCGAAGTGGGTGGCTTTGAAGGATTAGATGAATTCATTAATTTTGCAAATGAACATGGAATCAAAATGATCTTTTGGGGAACGAACACCATTATGGATTTCGGTTTTGCAAAAGCTCATAAGGCTTATGCCGTCATAACAAACGAAGTCGAAAGAGCGGTGAATTTTTTCAAAGGAGAGAAGAGGATCGATGTCTGAACTCGTAGAAAAGGTGTTAGAAGTCCTTAAAATAGATGACGAACCTCCCTTTCCATATTATTTTGAACGTGCGCTCACTCACAGCTCTTATGCCAACGAAAGGGGAGTCCAATCTTATGAACGTTTGGAATTTCTTGGAGATTCCATTGTAGGATTTGTCATAGCACATCAAACATTTAAGAACTTTGAAAGCATGCCAGAAGGGGACATGGCAAAGATAAAAGCCGTTGTGGGAAGTGAGCCAGTACTTTGTGAGGTTAGCAAAGAAATTGAACTTTCCACACTTGTCATGATTGGAAAGAGCCTAAAATCATCAACCGACGATATGGAATCGATATTTGCAGATATTTTTGAATCGACGATGGCGGCCGTTTTTCTCAATTATGGATTCGATACAGCGTATTCGATAATCTCAAAGTTGTTGGTAAAAAAGATAAAAGCGGTTACCGAGAAGAGAATCTTTTTCGATTACAAGACGACACTTCAAGAATACACTCAAGAGCATTTTGGGACTTTGCCAGAGTACATGCTGGTGAAAGAGAGTGGACCGGCTCATAAAAAAACGTATACATTTGAAGTAAAGGTGAATGGTGAGATTTATGGTCAAGGGAGAGGTCGTTCTAAGAAATCAGCGGAGCAGATGGCAGCAAAAGTGGCTTTGAGAAGAATGAGCAAACTTTGAAAATAATTCCTATTTTCTTTCCCAATGCGGGTTGCAAACACAGGTGTATCTTTTGCAACGAATGGATGGCAACGATGAGAACATTTCCAAAATCCATATCTGATGAAATCCGGCAAGCTTACGATTTTTATCGCGGAGACGAAAATTCAGAGCTTGCTCTTTATGGAGGGACTTTTACCGCGATTGAAGGTTGGAAAGATATACTTCAAGAGGCTTACAAATGTGAAAGAGAATTGAGAATGGATGGAATAAGGATTTCAACAAGGCCTGATGAGATAAAAGATGTGGTTTTTTTGAAAGAGCATGATGTGAGAATGGTTGAACTCGGAGCTCAATCGATGTGTCAAGATGTTCTTAATGCCGCCAGACGTGATCACGAGGTGGGAGACGTTCGTCTTGCCGTGAACAAATTGAAAAATGTGGGAATCAAAGTTTCAGTTCATTTGATGACCGGACTCCCTCAAGACACCAAAGAAAAGTCCATTTTTTCGGCTTTTGAGGTGAAAAAATTGAACGTTGATGGTGTGAGAGTACATCCAACTTTGATCTTGAAAAATACGAATTTGGCAGAATTATATGCTAAGGGAACTTATAGCCCTCAATCGCTTGACGAAGCTTTGGATTGGGTATCGGATATGATCGGAGTTTTTTGGGATGGCGAGATATCAGTTGAGAGAATTGGAATGTATCAAGATGAACGAACGTTGATCAACGTAATTGCAGGACCATACCATCCTTCTTTTGGTGAATTGGCAAGATCCAGACTCTACAGGAAATTTCTCATTTCAACATCAGCAAGTGAAGTTTTTGGTCCAATACGATTGAGATCTCAAATTGTTGGGAGAAATAAAGATCTTGGATTGAACTTCGTGAATGATTCTCGAATTAGAATTAAGAGTGAAAAAGGTGAGCTGTTTTTTGATGATTGGCTTCATGAACACGTTTTGTCACTCAGGGAGATGTCTGAATGCGACTCGTGAATTTGGAAGTTGAAGGATTCAAATCTTTTGGAGCATATGCGAGTTTTAGCATTTCCAAAGGAATAACATGCATTGTCGGGCCAAATGGCTCGGGAAAGTCAAACGTTGTCGATGCCGTTAGATGGCTTTTTGGAGAAAGGGCCAACGCCAAGTTGAGAATGTCTTCAACGTCAGATGTGCTTTACGCCGGTTCTCAAAGCTTGAGGCGTGCCGATCGTGCATGGGTGAAGGCTGTTTTTAACGATAAGGATAAAACCATATCCGTTGAAAGAGTGTACACTGCCGAAGGAAAGAACGTTTACCTTCTTAACGGATCTCAAACGAGGTTGAAAGACATCGCCAGGATTTTCACGGGGACTGGAACAGGTCGCGATCTTTACTCCATCGTAGGCCAAGGTGAAATGTCAAATTTAGTCAATTCATCCCCTGAGCAGATAAAAACGTTGATAGAAGAAGCAGCTGGTGTTGCCATATACAAAGCAAAAAAAATTGAAACCCTTTCGAAACTTTCAGAAGTACAAGGCAACCTTGATATGTTGAAGAACATAATAAAGGAAGTTGAGAGAACCTTGAGATCTTTGAATCTCAAATCCAAACGCGCTCAAAAATACAAAGAGTACGAAGGTGAGCTTGACATTAGAAAGAGGCGTTATTTCGGCCATTTTTATCTTTTGAATTCAGAAAAGATGAAAGGGATCGAAGAAAAGATGTCCAACACATCTTCAGAGATGGAGAAATTACAGAAAGAACTTTTCGATTTAGAGATTCAGACTTCGGAATTGAAAGAGCTTTCTTCTGGCGTTGAAGAGGAGATAAAAAGATTTGAAAGCGAGTTGGAAAAGTACAGAGAACGTGAAAAGACCTTGTCCAATTTGAAAGAGATGTACTCTTCAAAGCTTTCGAGCGATAGAACCGCTTACGTGGAATTGGGAACAAAAAAAGATTCCATGCGAGAAGAGCTTGACAGAAACTTTGAGCGACTTGAAGAGCTTAGAAGATTGACGCTTAGTCTTGATGAAGAGGATAGAAAACTCTCTCTAAGCCTCGAAGAATTGGAAAAAGATTACGAGGATAAGACAGAAGAGATATCTCGCAACGAGAGAAAACACTCTCAATTGGAAATCGAGATCTCAAGATTGACCAAAGAACGTAATTCATTGGAAGTGTCTAAATCCAAGGCAATTGAGAATGTAAAAGATCTTCAGCAACGTCTTGAGATTCTTGAATCTCAAATAAGAGACAAAAAGATGAAAGCTGAAAAACTTCAACAAGAGCTCGATGAAATTGTCTCAAAAGAGTCGAATGAAGAAAATACACTTGAAGAGCATAACAAGAAACTCATGGAGTTGGATTCTAAGCGGAAAGAAATAGAAAACACGATCTCATCTCTTAAAAAAAAGAGAGAAACCCTGAATTTCAAAAGAGTAGAACTGATCTCAAAACATGATATCTTGAAAAAGAGCGTGGAGGAATATGCTGGTTACTCCAGAGCAGTTAGAGCAGTTATGAATGCTCAAATAGACGGCGTGGTGGATGTTGTGGCCAACCTAATAGACGTCCCAAAAGATGTGGAAGTAGCCGTATCCGTTTTGCTCGGTGGACGTGCCCAGAATATCGTGGTAAGAGACTCCAAGTCCGCAAAAGATTGTGTCGAGATGTTGAAGCGCACCAGAAGTGGGCGTGCGACTTTTATTCCTGTTGATATGGTGGACTTGAGAGAACCCAACACCAAAACGTCGATAATATCGGCACGTGGCATGATCGGATATGCCTTTCGCCTTGTCAAAGCTGTAAAGGGATATGAAGGCCTTGTCAATTTCTTGTTTTCAAGAGATCTGATAGTGAGAACCTTATCAGATGCGATAGAGTTGAAGAACAACGATGGAGTTCGTTCCAAGATCGTCAGCTTAGATGGTCAGCTTGTATCTTCTTTTGGTACGATAACCGGTGGAAGCATCGAGCGTACTGATTTCGTTTCAAACAAGCGCCTTCTAAGGGATATGGAAAACAAAATAGTTGGAGTTGTTGGAAAATTGAAAGAGCTTGATGCCAAGATCACTGACATGCAAATAAGCCAAGAAATAGCTTTCAAAGAAAAGAATGATGTTGAACGCTCCCTTCTAAAAGAGAACCTTGCACTTAACAATTCTCGAAACAGCAAAAAGTCGTTAATTTCTCAGCTTGTTTCCCTGCAAAAAGAGGTAAATGATCTTGAAAAGCTTAAAAGTGACTACCTAAGGAGAATGGAAAAAGATAGGAAAGTCGTTGAAGAAGCAAATGTAAAAATGGAAGAGATAGATGCCAAAACTTTGCAATTCGAAATTGAACTCAAAGGGGATTCCACGGAGAGTTTAAAAAGAAATCAAGCGATAGAAGATCTTCAAGAGAAGATGATAGATCTGAAGATGAAGGTTAATTCCATTCGAGAAAGAAGCAGTGGCTATCACAAAGAAGCAAGCAGGTTATCAAAGCGTACAGATGATATAGAAGTTGAAATTTCTGAGATAAGTTTGAAGTTGGAAACGATTTCTAAAGACGTGAAAGAATCTCAAGAACGCCTTGAGTTGGTTGAACGAGATCTAAGCTCTGTGAGGCGTGACATGGAAGAACTTTTCAGCCGGTCGAAAAACTCAAAAGGTAGCCGAGCTGAAACTTTGAAAAAGTTGGAAAGTCTTGAAAGGGAAACGAACATTCGAAGAGAAAGAATAGAGAATCTCAGAGAAGAATTGCACACTTTGGAGATAGATGAAATTTCACTTGGATCGGCAATTGAAAGCTCTTTGAACGAGTTGCTGAAATCGGGCGGTTCCAAGGAAGAGAATTCACTTTTGAGTGAAGAAGAGTTGAAAGTGATTTCTGAAGAGATGGAAAATTATGAAAGGAAGTTGAAGTTCTTAGGTGCCGTTGATCTTTCTGCCATCGACGAGTATGGCGAAGTTGAGAAAAGACACCAAAAATTAACCGATCAAAAGAATGACTTGGAAAAATCTCAAGCCTCTCTTGAATCCGTGATTAAACGTACTGACGAAGAGGCAAGAGATCTTCTTGTAAAAACCCTTGAAATGGTAAATGAAAATTTCGCCAGGATGATCTCGATTCTTTTTTCAGAAGGAAATGGCTATCTCTTATTCACAGGCGAAGATGTGTTGGATTCACCGATCGAAATAAATGTGAAATTACCTGGGAAACGCACGCAAAAGTTGTACATGCTTTCAGGGGGTGAACGCTCTCTTATGGGCCTTGCCTTGATATTCTCTCTTTTGATGATAAATCCAAGTGCTTTTTACATACTTGACGAAGTCGACGCTGCCCTTGATGATTTCAGCACTCAGAGATTCGTTGATCTGTTGAGTGAATACTCAAAAAATTCGAATTTCTTGGTCATGACTCACAACAAGATAGTCATGGAAAAATCAAACACCCTTTATGGTATAACCATGGTAAATGGGACTTCAACCGTAATACCGGTGGAATTTTCGGAATTCTCAGAAACGAACGTGGAGGCTTGAGATGTACGGTAAATCATTGATAAGAAACATATCGATCATCGCACATATAGATCATGGAAAATCCACATTGGCAGATAGAATATTAGAACTTACTCACAGTGTGGAAGCAAGGAAAATGCATGCCCAGTATCTTGATACGATGGATATAGAACAAGAAAGAGGTATTACCATAAAAGCCCAACCTGTCAAGATCATGTACAAGGCAGATGATGGACAAACGTACGAAATCAACATCATCGACACACCTGGGCATGTGGATTTTTCCTATGAAGTTTCAAGAAGCCTGGCGGCATGTGAAGGAGCTATTTTGCTTGTAGATGCCACTCAAGGTGTTGAAGCTCAAACCGTTGCGAATGCTTATCTTGCCATAGAAAACGATCTTGAAATCGTGCCTGCCATAAACAAAATAGATATGCCAAATGCAAACATCGAAGAAACTCGTCAGGAGCTTTACGACACGTTAGGAATAAAGTCGGATGAAACGCTACTCATAAGCGCAAAAACGGGCGAAGGTGTGCCAGAACTTATGAAAGAAGTGGTGAAACGAATTCCTGCGCCATTGGGAAGGTCCGATGATAGGCTAAGGGCACTCGTGTTCGATGCGAATTACGATTCATACAAGGGAGTGGTAGCCCATGTGAGGGTGTTTGAAGGGAGAGTTTCTACCCACGATGTGATTCAAATGATGTCCACCAAAGAAACTCATGAAGTCATGGAAGTTGGAATTTTTTCGCCTTATATGTCTCCTGTGGAAACACTTTCAGCTGGTGAAGTAGGATACATCGCGGCTTCTATGAGAGGCGCAGATCAGGCACGCATAGGTGATACGATAACTTTGGCAAACGATCCGGCGAGTACCCCCTTACCCGGATACAAAGAGGTAAAACCAGTTGTTTACTCTGGATTGTATCCTTCGGATCCAAAAGATTACGAAGAGCTTAGAAAAGGCCTCGAACGTTTTAAATTGAACGATGCGGCCTTTACTTTCGAGCCAGATAATTTTTCCGCTTTAGGGTTCGGATTCAGATGTGGTTTTTTGGGACTTTTACACATGGAAATAGTCATTGAAAGGCTGGAAAGAGAATTTGGATTGGATGTTATTGCAACAGCTCCAAACGTCGTTTACGAAGTTGTGATGAATGATGGGACGGTTGTGAAGAACACGGATCCATCGAGAATGCCAAAAGAAGGAGAGTACATCAAGATAAAGGAGCCATACGTGGATCTGAGCATAATCACTCCTGTTGAGACAATGGGAGCAATCGTGGGATTCATTCAAAGCGAAAAGCGTGGTGAATTCGTTTCAACAGAAAATGCTGGGAAAAACAGAATTGCCCTCAACTTTAAAATGCCACTGGCTGAGATGATATTCGATTTTTTTGATAGGATCAAAGCGATCAGTCATGGGTATGCGTCTATGGATTACGAAACTTCAAATTACAGGGCCTCAAAGCTTGTGAAAATTGGCGTACTCATAAACAAAGAGCCTGTTAAAGCGCTAAGTACTTTGATCCATGAGGAAAAAGCTTACAGGATAGCCAAAGCGCTTGTTGAAAGTATAGCCGAAAAGATGCCTCGACAGCAATTTGAAGTTCCGATTCAAGCCACCACACGTGGTAGAATAATTGCGCGAGCAACAGTTAGAGCTTACAGAAAAGATGTTCTTGCCAAATGCTATGGTGGAGATGTTACAAGAAAGATGAAACTCTTAAAAAAGCAAAAGGAAGGGAAGAAAAAAATGCGAATGCTTGGCAACGTAGTTATCCCTAAAAGCGTATTTCTATCTATTTTAAGCCTTGGAAAGGAGGACAAAAGTTGAAAATCTCTACGGAGCTCAAGATATTCATAGTGCTTGTGGCAATAGCTGTGGGAATGTGGTTGGTATTTTCGTTAGGAGATAACATGGACAAAGTAGTGATCGGAGTGATAACAAATGGTCCTAATGCCAACATGGATCATCTGGATCCAATATACACCAACGCTCTTATTACAGCCGGTACATATGAAATAATATCCCAAAACATCTCTCAACAGGATATTTCTAAGCTGTTTTGGAAAACGTACTTGGACAGAAAAGTAAAATCGGTGAAGGTGTTGAAAAAAGTGAAGCTGAACAAAGAAGATTTGATAAAAGTGTTCCAAAACTACGTCTTCGTCAATTCAACTTCTTTGGCATTTTTGAAAAAAACAGGATATGTTGATAAAAGCATCAACGCTGACCAACTGAATTCGCGTTTGCTCAATTACAACAAATCAACTGTACAGACGATGCTTTCGGTAAGAGAGGGTATCCCTCAATTTGCGGCTTACAAATTAGAAACCGAACTCACTTTTGAAGATGGCAAAAGCGAAAAACGTGATGTCATAGTGATGAGAGTCATCTCTTCAGCTACGGGTCAGCCTTACAAACATTTAAGATGGGCGGTAAGTAAAATATACTGATGGTTAACATGTCTAATTTGATAAAACTCCAAAGGGAACTTTCATCAAAAGTTGTTCTAAAAAAAATGAGAGATATTCCAAAGCTTGTCGCTGGATTCGATCTTTCTTTTCCGAGTAAAGGAATCGCTTTGGCGGTTGGTGTGGTGTTGAAGTACCCTGAACTCGATCTAATTGAAATGAAATGGATCACTTCAAAAGTAGACATTCCATACATTCCGGGTCTATTGAGCTTTAGAGAAGGTCCAGCGATAAAGAAAGTTTATGCTATGCTGGAAAGCGTTCCGGATCTGCTGTTCTTTGATGGTCAAGGAATAGCGCATCCGCGCAAGTTGGGCTTGGCCGCTCACATGGCTTTGACATTTGATAAGCCTTCAATAGGAGTTGCAAAATCTCATCTCTTTGGAAGATACAAAATGCCATCGGAAAAACGTGGGGATTTTGAATATATCTGCAATGGGAATGAAAAAATAGGTGTGGTTTTGAGAACAAAAGACGGAATCAAGCCACTTTTCGTATCACCAGGAAGCTTCGTGAATTTATCGGATTGCGTTGAGTACACTTTGAAAACGTGCAACGGATATAAATTACCGGAACCAACTCGTTTAGCGGACTTCTACAGCAAAAAATTGAAGAAAGAGGTGTGACTCGTTTGAAAGATGAAAAAGGTCTATCGGTTCAAGCCGATTCTATTTACTTGATTTCACTGATGCTTGCCCAAGTCGCAATTTGGTTGCTAATCATGTTGCTTGTTTATTCTGAATTCAAAATAGGAATGGAATCACTTTCTACTAACATGACCAAAATGCTTGTCGTTGGGGCCATCATCATAGGTTTGGTGGCATTTTCGTTTTTTATCACGAGAGCTGGGAAGAAAAGAGTAAAAAAAATGAGAAAAAAAGAAGACGAGTGATCGATCAGACATCTTCCTGTAAAAAATAGCGTGGATTCTTGACCACAACTTTTCCCTTGTTTGTAATTCTTTTTACACGAGATGGAATTTCAAACTTCTTAGACTTCACGCATTCTATTATAAGATCGATTGGCAAAGATGTTATGACCCATAAATCAGAAATGTACACGGAATCATCTTTTCTTAGAGGGGCTTCTTCGATTGCAGTTTTAATTGCATTAACATATTTTTCGAGATATTCTTCTTTTTCTTCCATGTTGTTCCCTCCTTATTTCTGAATGATCATACCACAAAAGGATCTTTTTTGGTATACTTTAAAGCGGTAAGTGGAATTCAAAATGGAGGTGTAAGATATGCCGTATTTGAGTATTCAGACGAACATAAAAGTCGATACTTCTTCACTGATCAAGGAATTATCGTCTTTCATCGCAAAAGAACTTGCAAAACCCGAAAAATACGTTATGGTTTCTTTGGAAGAAAAAAAGATGACCTTTGGTGGAAGTGAAGAACCATGCGCGTTTGTCGATTTGAGAAGCATCGGACTTTCAGAATCAGAAACGATAAGACTTTCAAAAGCCATTTGTGAATTTCTTGAAAAACGTTTGAGATTGAGCCCCGACAGGATTTACATAAACTTCACAAATGCAAAAGGAACGATGTGGGGATGGAACAAGACGACATTTTAAACTTTGTGATTAAAACAAAAGTGCGGAGGCTTAACGCGTCCGCACTTCGATTTTTGATCAAATTCTTTTTGGTTTTACAACGAAAAAACGTTTCTCGTGATATTGAACGACTTTGACCTCCGTGTTATTTCCAACATTGGAAACGATTTCATCTGAAGATACTCCAAACTCATTTGCCAATTTTCTTATCTGTTCTTCTCTCATCGGATGACGTTCACATATTTTCAAAATTTCGTCGTAAAGCTGAGAAGGATCGTCTATGTGAAAATCCCCTTCTTCATATTTATCGATGATGTAGCTGTGCAAAATTTCATGAGCCTTGGCAATTGAATCTTCATCTGGAATCTCAACCCAACTTTCGGCCGGTGGCCGAATGGGAACGTTCACGTAAACACGATCTGGTTTCACTTCTTGAAGAATATTAAACATCTCTTCAAGCTCTTTTTCCGAATCGTTAAGGCCTTTTACGATCATGACTTCAATCCAAAGCTCTCCGTGCCTTATCTTAGAAAATTCCTTCAATCCGTTTACCATCGCTTTGAATTCGATCGCTTTATGAGGTCTGTTGATCTTCAAAAAAGTCTCTTCGTCTCCAGCATCAAGAGAAGGGAGTACAATATCCGCGTTCACCAGATCTTCTCCAACAGATGATTTGCAAAGCAAGGAACCGTTGGTTATAACGGCAACGGGCAAATGTGTTCTCATCTTGGTCTCATCGATCAAATACCCCAGTGATTTGCACAATGTCGGCTCTCCTTCACCGACAAAAGTTACGTAATCAATCCCGCTTGTATTCTCTTTTACCGCATTCGTTATCTCGCTTAACAATTCTTGTGGGGCAAAGAAATCTTCTCTTATGTTTGTCATTCGATCGGTTCTTCCAAGTTGGCAGTAAACACACGAATAATTACAAGTTTTCGATGGTATAGGACTTACCCCCAAAGACCTGCCTAATCTTCTTGAAGGAACGGGACCGTAAACGTGCTTGTAGATCATGATCAGAAACCTGATCGGCCACGACCCATGCCACGACCCTGGCCGCCGCCCATACCACGGCCTTGACCACGACCCGTTCCATTACCCATACCACGACCCATGCCGGATCCTCCTCCACGTCCTACTCCGCGCATGGCAGGGTTTTCGGAATTCGGTCTTATGGCATTGGTTGGACACGCTTCCATACATTTCCCGCACCGCGTGCATATGGCGTTGTTTATCTGTGCCTTACCGTTGACCATCTTTATGGCCCCATTTACAGGACATACGTTCACGCATATGCCACAACCTTTACACTGATCTTCTTTAACCCATGGCATTTTACATCACCTCTTCATCACTTTGTTTTCAACCTTGTTCCATATTTTCTGTATTTCGCTTGAAGCTGGGCTGTCGAAAGTCACGACAGGCTTTGCCTCTTCCGTTGCGCTCTTGACGGTTACATCGTATGGTATTTCTCCCAATATTTCCAACGATTTCTCTTCACAATACCTTTTTATTTCGTCGCTTTGAGATTCGTTCATATCGTATTTGTTTATGACTATTCCCATAGGTATTTTGAAATGTTCAACCGTTTGAACTATGCGTTTAAGATCGTGTAAGCCACTCATAGTTGGTTCAGATACGATTATGACATAGCTTGTCGATGTTACCGAAGATGTGGCCGGACACCCAATGCCCGGGGCACCGTCTATCACTATGAGATGATAGTCCTTTTCGTGAGCCGCACTAACAGCCTCTTTTCTGACTTCCGCGATGAGCCCACCTGTTGATTCCTCACCAGGTCTTAAAAGCGCGTGGGCCATTGGGCCTTTTTCAGTTTCAGATGAATAGTACTCTCCACTCAGAGCATCCATAAGGCTCAATGCCCCTGTTGGACATTTCATCACACACGCGTTGCATCCTTCGCACGCGTATTCTCTTACAAAATAACGATCCCCGTCGAATCCTATGGCTTCAAATCTGCAAGCTTCTTGACACATACCGCATTTCACGCATTTTGATTGGTCTAAAACGGCCTTTTTAGAGCCAATGTATTCGTGGGTTTCCCTCACTTCCGGCTTCAAAATTATATGCAAGTTCGGGGCGTCAACATCACAATCGGCCATTACATGCTCTTGGGCAAGGTATGAAAAAGATGCCGATAACGTTGTTTTGCCGGTTCCGCCTTTTCCACTGACAACGGCTATCTGTTTTAACATTTGGACATCGCCTCGATTTTTTGGAAAAGATGGTTGAATTTCGCAACGTATTCGCTTTTGACCTCAGAGAAAAGCTTACCATTCGAATAGCTTCGTGCGATATCCACATCGTAAGGTATTTTCATCATCAAAGGAATATTTTCTTCTTTGAGATACTTTTCAACCTTGACGTAAGAGCCATCATATCTGTTCAGCACAACTCCCATTGGAATGTTCAAGTCGCTAATGGCTTTTACGGACAACTTGAGATCATGCAACCCAAATGGTGTGGGTTCGGTAACGAGCACAGCGAAATCAACATCTTGTAACGTTTCCACCACAGGGCACGAAGTTCCTGGTGGTGAGTCAAGGACGACAACCTCGGCATTTTGATCGATATGTTTTTTCAATTGCCTTATAACCCTGACAGGAGATGGTTCACCAACGTTCAAGACACCCTCGCCAAATGATATTCCTTCTTTTGTACGACCTAATCTTACTTTTCCTATTTCTTTTGGCTCTTCAGAAATGGCATTTACGGGGCACACCATGGAGCAAACACCACAGCCATGACACAAGTACTCAAAAACCATGATATGTTTTGGCGAAACGCTTATTGCCGAGAATTCGCAAGCCTGTGCACACTTTCCACAATGAGTACAGACATTTCTGTTGATTTTTGGAATTAAAATGTTGACGGATTCCTCGCTTGTGTAATTCACATCAAAAAAGATGTGGGAGTTTGGTTCTTCCGCATCTGTGTCAAGGAGCTGAATCTTTTTCCCATCTCGATGCAACGAATAAGCCAAATTAGTCGCTACAGTGGTCTTTCCGGTCCCGCCTTTCCCTGAAAGTACGGCAATTTTCATGCTTTTTTCAATTCTCCATTCTTGAACTTTTCAACGGCTTCGGAAACTTTAAAACCTCTTCCGTCATATGCACTTATTCCGGCACTTTTCAGTGCCTCCATTGCGTTTCCGCCTGGCAATGCGGATATCAAAACCTCGGCTCCATTATCGATCGCTATTTGAACGGCTTTTGGTCCCATTCCATGAGCCATGTCCACAGCGTTTTCAACGCTTTCAAACTTCTCTGTGCTCGTATCGTATATCACAAAGTAAGGAGCTCTTGCAAATCTGTCAGCTACCTGACTTTCAAGTGATGGCTCATTCGTTGCAAGCATGATCTTCATAAAAACACCTCCAAAAATTTTTAATGCATTTTACATATATATGATATATTTTTGATTTTTCGTGCTGTTTTCGAAAAGATGAATAATTGAATTCCAAAACTCTTCGATTTCCAGAGAAAAAACACTTTAATTGTCACTCAGCTGTTTTCGGTGATCGTAATCGACTAAAATGGTCATTTTTGCCACTTGACATTTTTATTTAAGGGTAATAGAATTAGTAAAGAAAGTTTCCTTATTGATTGAAAGGAGAAATGCATGTTAGTGCTAAAACCAGAGGATACACGAATCAAAAACGCTATCACATTACTTCACCTGTTGTTGAAAGAAGAAGGTATTTCACGAGTTGGACTTTCGCGCATAACGGGTTTAACGAAAACGACCGTTTCAGACATCATAAGAGATTTCCTATCAATGAAAATCGTTGAAGAATCCGAGAGTGTCTCAACCGGTAGCGTCGGAAAATCTCCCACTCCCCTTCGCGTGAGAAAAGGCGCCGTGTACACGATTGGAGTGCACCTTGGAAGAGAAAAAGTTAGAACTACACTAATTGATGCTCAGATGAATCCAATACTGAAAAAGAAAGGGACGCTTTATGGAGAAAGAAGTTTCAAAAATATTTTAAGCAAGCTCTTTTTAAGTATAAATAGAACGATGATGGAATCAAAAAAGCTCGGAATCGAAATTGGGGCCATTGGAATTGGTATTCCTGGACCATTAGATTCCCAAATGGGAATCGTAAGGCAACCACCAAAATTCGAGGGTTGGAAAGATGTACCGTTGGGAAAAATGGTGAAAGAGAAATATGGGTTGCCCATTTGGATAGAGAACGATGCAAACGTTGGAGCTCTTGCCGAAAAGTGGTGTGGCGGCGGAAAACAAACAAAGAATTTCATGTACGTACTTGCAAATGAAGGCATAGGAGCCGGAATTGTGATCGATGACGAGCTTTATCAAGGTACATACGATTACGTTGGGGAGATAGGACATAATCTTTTTTACGATCGCGGAAAGTTCAAATACCTTGAAGATATCGCAGGCGCGGATTTGTTGATCGAAGATGTGAGAGCAAAGGGTTTAGACGTTAAGAACATCAAAGACATATCAAAACTTCTTCAAACTCAAAAGGGAAAAGAATTGGTTGCTCCATTGGTAAGAAGAGCCGCAAGATGGATCGGTGCGGCTTTGATCAACGCAGTTCATGTGGTAGGTCCTCAAACGGTCTTCGTTGGTGGAAAGATGTCGGTACTTGAAGATGTGTTGATACATCCGATAGGAGAGATGTTTTCGCAGTATTTATTTGGCGATCAAAAAGTGGATGTAATGCTTTCAGAAATTCCAGAAGATGCCGTTACGATTGGATCAGCAATTTACGCAACTATGAAATGGTTGGAAAATAGGAGTGTTGAGCATGTTGAAGAAAGAAAGAAAAGCAATGCATGAAAAAATCGATGTTCACGTTGTAACACACACACATTGGGATAGAGAATGGTACGAGCCGTTTGAGATTTTCAAAGGAAGGCTTATCAATCTTATAGACGATTTAATAGAGAATGTTGGAAAATACCCTGATTTCAAACATTTCATGTTGGATGGTCAAAGTGTGGTTCTTGAAGATTATCTTAGAGAGTATCCCGAAAACAGAGAAAAGTTGGCAAAACTCATACGTGATCACAAAATCATCGTTGGGCCATGGTACATACTTCCAGATGAATTCTTGGTAACAGGTGAGGCGATGATAAGAAACTTTCTTATAGGACAAGATGTTTTGAGATCGTTAAATGTTCCGAGTATGTATGTCGGATATCTTCCCGACATGTTTGGTCATAACGCCTACACGCCTTCTCTCTTGAACGGGCTTGGATTGAAAACAACTGTGATTTGGAGAGGTGTTGGAGACGCTTGTAGAGACACGGAATTCATCTGGAAGTCTCCAAACGGTGATGGGGTGCTAACGGTGAATCTTGTTCATGGTTATGGGAATGGTGCACACTTCGGAAGAAGTGTATCAGAGATGAAGGATGTTTTCTCCAAAGAGATCAAATTTCTTTCTGATCACAAGACGACTGACAACATGCTCATCATGAACGGAACTGATCACGAGTTTCCCATATATGAGCTTCCTGAAAAGTTTCATTCATGGGGAGAAGAATTTAAAGCAAACATCATACACTCAACGATTGATGATTACGTTGATAGCGTGATTCGTGAAAATCCGTCTCTCAAAGAAGTTCACGGAGAGCTCAAAGATCCAAAGTACGAACCGGTCTTAAAAGATGTTACCTCCACCAGAATTTATCTCAAGATTTTGAATTTTGACGCTCAGCAGTTGTTTGTCAGATATGTTGAGCCTCTTTCCGCGTATTTGTGGATGAACGGCAAAAAAGTCAACGCTGGCGAAATAAATCAGGGATGGAAGTTGATCCTTAAATCTCAACCGCATGATAGCATATGTGGATGTAGTGTGGATGCGGTTCACAAGGATGTGGAATCGAGGCTAATGAATTCAATAGAAATTGGCTCTTCGCTTGTTGCCAAGTACATGAGAGAAATATCAAATGGTATGGATGCCGATTCGAATCTTGGTATTCCTTTTTTGGTCTTCAACCCTTATGAATACGAAAGAAATTCCGTTGTAAGTGCAGAAATAGTAAATTCTTTGGACGGTGCTTATGAAGTTGTTGATGAAAATGGCAAAAAGTGCGAATCGTTCATGGAATCTGCAAGCGATGGGAAAGAAAAAATGGAATTTTTAAATGAAATGAGCGGAAAGAACTACATGAAACTTTTAACCGATCTTTCCATTTTTCAGAGCGCGTCAACACCTTGGAAATTGTTCTTTCACACTTCTAAGATACTGACCTTTAAAGCTGAATTGCCTCCTATAGGGTTCAAAGTATTTTATTTAAAGAAAAGCGAAGAGAACAAAAACGTCGAAGAGATATCTGAAAATCCAGATTTCGAAAATGACTTTTACAATTTTCACTTGAACGATGACGGAAGTTTTGATTTGAAAGACAAGGTAAATGATGTGATCTACAAATCGTTGAACTATTTTGAAGATATCGCAGATAGTGGTGATGAGTACAATTTTTCTCCAATCGAAGGAGACAAACCGTTCACGAGCTTGAATCAACACGCCAACGCGATATCGATCGAAGATCATGCTTTCATGAAAAAAATAAAAGTTGAGATGGAAATGGAACTTCCAAAATCGCTTGACGATTCCAGAAAATCAAGAGCAGAAGAAAGAGACACGATCACTTTCCATATACTCTACAAACTTTACAGGGATTTCCCAAAGATCGACGTTGATCTCAATCTGAGCAACACCGTTTTGGATCACAAACTGAGCTTTGTAGCTAAACTACCTGAAAAGTTGATAGAAGTCAAGAATGACGGATATTTTGGGCTGGTTTCCCATCCCGTGGATCTCAGAATTTATGACGATTCGTATGCAGAAGAGCAAATCTCAAGGTACGCTATGGAGAGTTTTGCACTTCTTAGGGGAGACAAAAGCAAAATTGTTGTGACAACACGTGGGATTCATGAGTATGAAAGCCATGTGTTGGAAGAAGAAACCAAAGTGAATTTCACACTTCTCAGATCTGTAGGCTGGCTCTCATGTGACGATCTTCTCACAAGAAAGGGAAATGCTGGCCCTCAAATTCCGACACCTCAAGCGCAATGTGTTGGAGAGTACTCATATCATTACTCCTTTGCGCTGTTGAAAAAAGGTGATGAGATCGAAGCGTACGAAATGGCAAAAGGTTTCTTGATCGATCCGATTGCCATAGAAATATCTGAAAATCAAGAAAAAAAGAAGGCTTTTAGCATTCTCGAATTCAAATTCGATAGCGGCGCCTTTCTATCGGCTTTCAAGATGGCACAAAACGGGAAAGCCGTGGTGGTAAGGTGGGTAAACCATTCGGATCATGAATCAAAAGTGCACGTTGAACCTCCATTCAACCTTGAGATTGAGGGTTCGAACATGGCTGAGAAGAGCATGGAAAATTTCTGGTCAAAAAAGAAGGACACTTTAGAATCCCAAAAAAGTAAGGTAAAAACAATTCTAATTAAGTGGGAGAAAGATTAATAATGCGAAAACCAATAACGCCAAATGTAAAATCTTGTTGACTTCTAATCGTGATGGTGATAGAATGTTCTTGTTAGCGAAGTTGTGTTTTGGTTAAATCAGGGTGGATTGGGGGCCAAAAGGCCCTCCAATTTATGTCAGATTATGCCTTTTTCTGTTTTAACCTTTTCATACGAAAGAAATCGTCTCTTTCCGTTTCCTCTATGTAAGATTCGATGAATTTTACGGTCTCTTCGTATTGAGGGATTAGAACGTTTTCCAACGCGTTAACTCTTCTTTGAGTCTTCTTTATTTCTCTTGCCAACCTATAAACCGTTGTTTCTATTTCGGCCAGATTTGCAATTAAAGAAAGTGCCTTTTTAAAGGATTTATGTGCCCCATCTAAGTTTGCATCCGTCTTAACGAATCCGTAAGAGAGTCTTATTTCTTCAGAAATATCATCTATTTCTGGGATTTCAACACCCATTATGCTTTTTAATCTGATCGCCAGATCTGAGAATTCTTCTATTGCAATTCCAACTTCTTCAACATGCTCTATGCCTATACTCAAATTCGCTTTTTGAAAACTTTCATAGGCATTGGTGAAAACTATTTCCATATTCTCTTGAATTTCTCTCGCGGAATCTATAAGGCGCATCATCTCCCTTATGAGAACGTTTCTCTTTTTATCGAGTAACGTGTGCCCTTCTCTTGCCAAAACAAGTGATCTTTTCGTTTCTATTAGCTTGCTTTTTGTAGGAGAAACATTGACACTCATTTCACATCTTCCCTTGCTTTATAACGCTTTTTGATTTCTTCCTCATTTACACGTGTAAGCTCTGATGTTGGCAAATATCCTAAAACACGCCAACCTATATCAAGTGTTTCTTCGATCATTCTATCCTCTTCTTCACCTTGAGATAAAAATTCCTTTTCAAAAGCTTCACCAAACTTAAGGTATTTTTTATCCGCGTTTGTCAGTTCTTCTTCACCTATTATGGAAGCCAATGCCCTTGTTTCTTGAACACGACTGTAGGCTGCGAAAAGCTGACTCGAGACGTGTGGATGATCATCACGTGTAAATCCTTTTCCTATCCCATCTTTCATCAACCTTGATAAAGAGGGCAATATGCCTATCGGTGGGTGGACACCTTTCCTTTGAAGTTCTCTGCTTAAAACTATTTGTCCCTCTGTAATATAACCGGTAAGATCCGGTATTGGGTGTGTTATATCATCATTTGGCATCGATAAAATGGGAATTTGGGTAACAGACCCCTTTTTGCCATTTATCATGCCAGCCCTTTCGTAAATAGCTGCCAAGTCGCTATAAAGGTACCCTGGGTAGCCTTTTCTAGATGGAACTTCTCCCCTAGCGGTGGATAGCTCACGTAAGGCTTCACAATAATTGGTCATATCGGTTAATATGACCAAAACATGCATATCTTTTTCAAATGCCAAATACTCAGCAGCGGTGAGGGCGACACGAGGAGTTGAAATTCTTTCAATTGTTGGATCATCTGCAAGGTTTAAGAATGTGACCACATTTTTAACAGCACCCGACTCTTCAAAGCTTGACAAGATATATTGTGCATCGTCATGTTTTATCCCCATCGCGGCAAATACTATTGCAAAATCGCCACTTTCTTCTCCCTTTAATTTAGCCTGTTTCGTTATTTGAACGGCCAATCTGTTATGTGGAAGGCCATTGCCTGAGAAGATGGGTAACTTTTGTCCACGTATAAGTGTCATGAGGCCGTCAATAGCGGATATGCCAGTTTGTATAAAATTCTTTGGATACATACGCGATGCTGGATTGATTGGAGAACCGTTCACATCTTTATAAACTCCATTGACTATTTCTGCTCCACCATCTATGGGCCTTCCTATACCATTGAATGTCCTTCCCAAAACTTCCTCGGACACCTTTATCTGCAATGTTTTCCCTAAAAATTTTACCCTTGTCTCGTTTAGATTAAGACCTTCAGTTCCCTCAAAAACTTGAATCACGGCAAAATTCTTACTGACTTGCACAACTTGACCAAACCTTTTTTTGTCCCTGAAAATTATTTCAACCACTTCGTTGTATCCAATATTCTCAACATTTTCCACAAAAACGAGCGGCCCGTTTATCTGTGATAAGCCTACATATTCTTTAAGGGGCATATCATTACGCCTCCTTTGCCTGATTGTACTTTTTGTTCAACGAGTCGAATAAAGATTCAAGGCTTTTTTCAATTTCCTCAAATTCATTTAATTTGTCATTTGGAATTTTTTCTTTCATCCTCATCAAGGTATTTATCATGGTCTCATTTAGCACTTCCGAAATCGCAACACCTTTTGAAACAAGCACCATCGCACGATCGTAATACATCAAAATTAGCTTCAACATCTCGTTTTGTTTGGCAAGTTCACAAAATGCATCCACATCGCTGAATGCGCTTTGCTGTAGATAACCAATTTTCAATATATTCGCTACCCTAACGACAAGCTTTTGATCATCTGGAAGGACATCCTCCCCGACCAGTTTTATTATCTGCTGCAAATTGTCATCTTCACTGAAGATGTTCATCGCTTTTTTTACAAGATTTGCAAAATCGGGGTTGACATTCTCATCAAACCAATTTTTTAGCTCCATTGTGTACTCACTATAGCTATTCAACCAGCTTATAGACGGATAGTGTCTCGCGTTTGCAAGCGATTTATCTAATGCCCAAAAACATCTTATGAATCTTTTCGTATGTGTTGTAACCGGTTCTGAGAAATCTCCTCCTGGAGGAGACACAGCTCCTATGATGGAAATGGATCCAACTTTATCCACGCTCCCTAACAAAGTTGCTTTTCCAGCACGTTCATAAAATTCAGCCAATCTTGAAGACAAATACGGTGGAAATCCCTCCTCAGCCGGCATTTCTTCCAAACGCCCTGATATCTCTCTGAGTGCTTCCGCCCATCTTGAAGTTGAATCAGCCATAAGGGCAACATGATACCCCATATCCCTGAAATATTCAGCTATCGTTACGCCAGTATATATCGAAGCTTCGCGCGCTGAAACAGGCATGTTTGATGTGTTTGCTATTAGTACCGTTCTTTCCATCAAAGGTTGCCCGTTACGTGGATCTCTAAGCTGAGGAAATTCCTCCAGCACTTCGGTCATTTCATTTCCACGCTCTCCACATCCTATGTACACAACTATATCGGCATCTGACCACTTTGCAAGCTGATGCTGCGTTATGGTTTTTCCTGTTCCAAATCCACCAGGAATTGCCGCCGTTCCACCTTTACTTATCGGGAAAAAAGTGTCTATGACGCGTTGCCCAGTTATCAGAGGTTCGGAAGGTGCCAATCTTTTCTTCACCGGTCTTGGAACTCTAACGGGCCATTTCTGATAAAGTTTCACACCTCTTTTACCGCCATTATCTAATTCCACCGTCAACAAATTTGCGTCCAAATTATATTTTCCAGACTTCTGGACATCTGCTGCTTTTCCGGATATCTCCGGCGGAATCATGATTCTATGCTCAACGGACGCTGTTTCTTTAACTTTTGCCACCACTTGCCCGGGAACAACACGATCGCCCTCTTTTACCAGAACTTCAACCTCCCACTCTTTACTCATGTCCAACGCATCAGCGTTGACTCCCCTTTCAAGAAAGTCACCGGATTTATTTCTGAGTACATTTAAAGGACGCTGAATCCCATCGTAAACACTCTTTATGATTCCAGGACCTAATATCACTGATAAAAGTTCCCCTGTCCCTTCTACCGGTTCACCTGGTTTCAATCCTGACGTTTCCTCATAGACCTCGATGGTAACATCATCATTTTCAAGAGAGATCACCTCTCCTGTAAGCTTCAAATTTCCAACCTTTACAACTTCGTGCATCATGACCCCTGTCATTTCCTTCGCCTTAACGACAGGACCGTTTATCATGTAAACTTTTCCAATTGTTTTATTCATTTGCATCACCCATCGACATTTAATCTTGAAAACAAAAGTGAGATGAAGCTTTCTTTCACTTCTTCGAATTTGTTTTCAAGTGTGTTTTCCACCATAACATGATTATCTATGATTGTCACTATCACGCCTCCCATGATCTTTACATGTTCAGTGGAAAGAGTGATTTTTGCTTTCAAATCTTTTTCCAATTTCTTTATGATGCTTTTCATCTTTGCATCGTCTTCGTTTCTAACGGATACGATGACCTCTTTTTTACCTAATTCCTTTATCGCTTCCAACGTAAGTTTTTCAAGAAGTTCTTCGTATTTTTTATTAGTACTTAAAGCGTAAATTCTACCTTTCAATTCTTCAAGTGACGATTTCAAAATCTCGTTTTTGGCATCCAAAAACATCTTCGATGCTTTTGCACGCGATTGAGCCATTTCACGCCTTTCCATGGTTGACACTTTCTTCTTGGCTTCTTCTATTATTCTCGAATAAGTTTCTTCAGCTTTTTCTTTGTACTCTTTATCCACTTTTTTTACTTGAATTTTAGCCGTTTTGATTATTTCATCGGCTTCATTCAATGCTTTAGATTTAACATATTCTTTCAGAGAATTGAGTTTCTTTTCGATATTCACTTTATCCTCACTCCAATTGCTTCCTTAACATAACGGGTTATAAAGTCCTTAGGACGCGTCGTTCCATGCCTATCTGGAATAATCGTTAGAAGAGGAAGCGATTTTGAAGTTCTTGATTTGTAGACAATTTCTGGGACGAGAGTCGCAATTTTTTCAGTCATAAGTATTATTCCCACGTCTTTCATTTTTTTTGCTTTTTCTAATGCTGTGAGCGTTTCTTCCTTTTCATGAACGACAACACCCTTTACTCCAACAAGTCTTAAACCTATTTGAGTGTCTATGTTATCACTGATGAGGAAGAATCTCATTTTAGTCAAATCCTTCCGAATATCATTATCGATATGATCAAACCGTAAATGGCAACTCCCTCCGCCAATCCAACGTAAATAAGCGTTCTTCCAAGCATATCAGGTTGTTCACTTATGGCTCCTATACCTGCTGCTCCGGCAATGCCAACACCTATTCCTGCTCCCATTGATGCTAACCCAGTGGAAAGGCCCGCGCCTATGTATCCCAAGCCGGGGTTGATAGTAACCGCGACAGAAGTTGCTGCGGAATTTGCCGTAGCCGCAAAAGCATGCCCACTTGGGATCAACGAGAGAATGGCAAATGTCATGAAACTAAACAAGGAGACCATGTTAATTCCCAAAGTTCTCTTACCCACTTTTACAGGAGAGCTCACATGCTCCATAACCCTTTTGTTACTGAATATCACACCAAGAATTATGGTGGCGAACACGGTTAAAGACATCAACACGAATGAAACAAACATTTTAAAACTCCTCCCTTCAAACTCTGCTCATTATAAGTATGGATATTATAAGACCATAAGTTGCGACTCCGTTTGCGAGCCCTGCGAATATCATGGATTTTCCAAGGAGTTTTGGATTAAATCTTAAGATATTTATGGACTTGGCGCCAACTATTCCGGTTCCAACTCCTGCCCCGAGCGATGCCAATCCCGTGGAAAGCCCTGAACCGATATATCCAAGTCCAGGATTTATAAGGGTGGTTGCAAGTTTGGTTATTCCTTCGCCACTATTTGTGATGGGTGTCGCCACCGCCTTGTCGGGAGAAATCATAACCAGTCCAAATAACATGAGAGAAACCAAAACTCCTAAATTAGAAATTATCAGCTTTTTCAATTTTTTAGTGTAACGACTTTCAACAAATAGTTTTTTGTTCAAAACTGTTTCCAACATCAATATCGTTATTACAAGAGTACTAAATATTCCTACAAACACTAAAAGCATATTGTTCACCAACTTCCTTAAATTCTGCTGAGAATGAGAATAGAGATTATAAGACCATAAGTTGCAACCCCGTTTGCGAGTCCTGCGAATATCATGGATTTTCCAAGCATTCCACTGTTTAAGCGACCGACTTTTATCGAAGAACCACCAACTATACCCGTTCCCCATCCAGCACCGATAGAAGCCAAACCGGTGGAGAGTCCCGCGCCTATAAATCCAAGTCCCGCCGGATTAAGTAATTTCATCGTTGACGATATTGATGAATTCATGGCCGCTGCCGTTGCTTTATCTGGAGTGAGAAACAATGCAAGAAGGGCTAAGCCGATGATGACGTTTCCCCCAAGGGCTGTGTATTTGATCAATTTCACATCCGAAGCCTCCTTTTTTCTCTTCTTTTGTGTTTTCAGCATATTTCCCCTGAAAATCAAAAAAGATATCAACATCATCAAGAAAACCAAGAAAACAAGGAATTGAAAAAGTGTCATTTAACATCACCTTCCACGAAAAGAAATGGATGGAAATCTCTACCAGTTGCTTCAAAAAATTTGGTAAAAAATTCATAGTATATAAGCCTTAGATCTTGAATGAAAACCACCAATCCTTCTAAGCCAACGAGCATGAATTGACCTAACATGAAAACGATAAATGCCCAAGCATCTCCACCAGGAGCTGGAAGTACCATCAACGTTAAAACCCAAAATGCCACGAATAGAGCCTCGTGAGTTAACGCAAAAGCCGCTAACCTGACGAAAGATATGGCGTTACTAAGGTAAGAAATTAGAGTTTCAAACATTCCAAATCCACTCTCAACCCAGAAACCGTTTGGTAAAGAAACTCGCTGATGCGTGATAATTTGTGCCAACGGTTTCTTGAAAAACATGATTACCAACGAAGTACCCAACAGTACTTCCCAAAACATTGGGCTAAATGGTATTGGTTTACTTATAAAGTAAAATGTCGTAAGAATTATGGACGGAATGTAAAAGATCAAACCTACTATACCTTCCGCGCTGAACAAAGCTTTTTCCATATCTTTTTGTTTGAAACCATTTATCACGTTCAACACCATTCCAAATATCAACATTCCTATCCCATAGAAAACGGAAATTTCTAACAGTTGGTTTATCTGAATGATCGGTCTTAACCATAAATCTGGTATCCAATTTTCAAACCCGAAGATCGATCCATACATAAAACCAAAAAAAACCGATGAAAGTGCCGAGCTCATCATCACAATTCCAAATTTGCCAGATCCTTTTCTATAGAGTAAATATCCGAATAGGAAAAGCACCAATCCATGTCCTACATCACCTAACATAAAACCGTACATGAATATGAAGAACGCTGTGATAAATGGTGTTGGATCTATTTCACCATAACGGGGAGTACCAAACATTTGCGTTATGAATTCAAAAGATTGAACGATCTTTCCCCTGTTTTTCAACTTTACTGGAATTTTTATGGAGGAATTTTTTTGGACAATTTCTTCGGAAGAATTCTCTATCAACAACACGTCTCTTCCCAAATTCTTGCCAAGGTTGTTCACCTCACTCATCGGCATCCATCCACTTATAAAATGAACGTTTTTTTGTGGTGTGGTGTTGTTGAACGTCGATAAATCGTAAGCTCTCTTATGCGAAACGATTGTTGAATAAAGATCATCCACGAATTCCTTACTCGCATAGAGAACTTTTTTTACAACGCTGTCGTTTTCTCCCATGGAAATTTTTGTTATTTTGATGAGTGATTCGATTCTTCTTTGAATTTCTTTTGGTGTTCCCTGATAATCAACCGGCAGTTTGTCTTCTTCAAAGTAGGCCGATTGGAGTATTTTATGTGTTTCATCTGTGAAGTCTGGCGTCGTGAAAACAAATATCCAAGAGCTGTCCTTATCTCTGTTCGTCTCTAACACCAAAATTGGAACGTTAAGGGAAGATTCCACCAAAGGCTCGTAATGTCTTACCGGAACCCTTCCAAAAAACATTTTTATTCTTCTTATTTCTGATAGATTTTCCATTTCAACGTCCAACCCAGCCAATATTCTGACGTAGAAGAGCACTTTTTCATACTCTTGAAGTTTTTTGCCCAGCTCATTTTTTTTATCGAAAAATCTCTTTATGCTTTTGTTCAAAAGCGAAAATCTTTTTAGAGTTTTTTGAAGATCGAATTTCTCATTTATCTTGGAGCTATCGAAATTAGGAGTGTATTCGGTCATCTTCAAGAACTGCACCATCTCTGTGTACACTTCTTGATACGGGTTTTTATTTTCAAGTTGCAAAAGTTCTTTTTCCACATTCTCAACAAGAATTCCTCTTATTTCCATTGGCTCAAACGATTCAGATGAAAGCAGATCCAGGCTTACATTCTCGGAGTCTTCTTCTGGAAAAGCAAGAGTAATGTTTTTCATTTTGACTACTGCCATATCATCACCTCAAAATGATGCTGTCAAGTATTTCTCTATCTCTTTCGCTTCTATATTGTATCGAACACCTTCAATTATAGTCGTTATATCCATTATCTCGTACTCCTTAAGGAAAAGATAATGGAAAAACGAAGCTATTGAGAAGCCGCCTAACGTAGATAAGGCCCTTTTGGTCTTCCCGTAAAGGTATTTTCTCATGGCGAGTGTTACCATCTCCGGCGTTACGTTTTCTGAACTTTCAGAAATATCGCTAAAAAGATTTTTGTATGAACTTCCGATAAGAAGTTCTAAATCCTCTTCAAAGTGCTTTGCATCGCACAGCTTGTGTAGCAATGACACGTTCATTCTGAATTCCATAGGAATAAGAGAATTGTAAAGTTCTTCGGCCCTTAAAGAATAAAAACTTTTTGCCCTTATTATCCATTCTATGTTGATGAGATCGATTCGCTCTCCTATCATTTCTTTAACTATCATATAGTCATCGTATCCTAAATCCTTTGCCGCATTTAGAAAGCCAAAAAACAACCATCTATCCAATCCGTTTTCCACGCTTCCAATCAAATTTGGCGTTTCTCCCTTATAACTAACGAACACGTTTCTCACCACTTCATAGTAAGGAGTGCTTTCCAACGAATTCAGTATTTCATCTTTACCAACGGCTGAAGCCACCTTCATGGGGTCTACAAGTGCTCTCTTGCCCAAATCATAAAATTTGCTTTTCAGTTCCTCCAGATTTTTCTTTGATTCCTTTTCCACAAGCGTATTCCTTAGAGCCAACTTCAAATTCTCAATTTCGTACATTCTTATCACGTAAGATGCGAATGCCTTGTCTAAAGTTACGAAGAACGTAAAAAATCTCCTCACATCCTCCACCAAATCCGCTTTCAGCAACATCTCCAAATATCTTCGATGTAATTCTTCAGGATTGATATTTTTCAAAGCCTTTGAGTACATCTTGGTTTGCTGGAGATATGTTGTTATTTCTGGCACACTTTTTTTACTCATGAGTATTTCGTAATCGCTTTTTTTTAAAAAGCGGTTTGCCATACCGGCTAATTTTGCTCTTACGCCAGCATATGCCAGTATGCTACCCATTCTTTTTCCCTTTAAGAAAATCAGATATAAAATTCTCCATTATCTCGTTTTTCATATTCAAATACGTCTCTCTGATGTTCTTGAACTTTTTTCGAGCGTCATCCAACATCTTTTCGTCGTATGTTCGCATTTTTTCTTTTGAATCTTCCAGTATCCTTCTTGCCGTTACGTTTGCTTCGTTCGTTTTTGCTTCAAGAAGCTCTTTTCCTTTCTTTTCAGCCTCTTTTATCATCTTTTCACTTTTTTCTTTCGTATTTTGAATGATACCCTTAGAATCCTTTTCGGAGGATACAAGCTCTTTTACGACCGTTTCTATTTTCACTTTAAACCCTTCTTCCATTAGAACCTATTTTGAAATTAAAGCACATCTTCGTATAAAAAGTCAAGGTGCTTTTGAAGTGCCAAAGACGAATTTTACCACTGTTAACACTTTTCTTAAAAGCATTTGCTTGTCCAACGTGAGAATGACAAATTTAACATATCTCTTATATTTTTGGAATGTACATAATCGCAATTCACTGTGCGATCTTTGAAAATTATATCGCTCTAACCATTAGTTAGGCATATTTGCGCACATTGAGAGTAGGATCAATGAAGTTTCGTATCGAAAAATACCATGAGGTGGTGTAAATGCATACAGGTTTTTATACGGCGACAATGGGAATGCTTGTAGATCAATCTATGATCAACACCATTTCCAACAACCTTGCTAATGTCAACAGTTCAGGTTATAAAAGTGATTCTATGTCTTTTAAATCCATAATGGAGCGTCCAATTTACAGAACATCCTTGAACCAAATAGATGCGTTTTTAGGAACAACGGATAACGCCGTGGTCGTGGATAAAGTT
Organism: Mesoaciditoga sp.; assembly: GCA_015491995.1. GTDB lineage: Bacteria > Thermotogota > Thermotogae > Mesoaciditogales > Mesoaciditogaceae > WGFY01. Next base: position 27,063 of record WGFY01000068.1, on the reverse strand, counting down.
ACTCCAAATATGAGTGAAGGAACTTTGAAGAAAACGAATGGCAAGTTTGATTTTGCCATAAATGGGAAGGGATTTTTTGCAACCAAATCAAATGGAACCATCTTGTACACAAGAAATGGCAGTTTTAGTGTTTCGGCAGATGGAAATCTGGTCGATAAAAGTGGTAGAGAAGTTCTCAACTCCGCACTCGAACCTGTAAAAGTTTTAAGCGGGGAAAAGCCTGCTGTCTTTGATGTAAAAGATCCAAAAGATCTCGAAAAAGTAGGAGACACCTCATTTGCACCGACAAAGAAGAGTGGGCGTTTCATACTAAAACCTGATGCCAAAGTCATGAATGGGTACCTTGAATCATCAAATGTCAACGTGGTAAGGGAAATGGTGGACATGATAAATGCCTACAGGCACTACGAGATATCTCAAAGAGTGGTTACAACAGAAGATACGCTCTTCTCAATCGCCATAAGGGTTGGAAGCGCAAGATAAGGGAGGATGGTTTAAATGTTAGGATCACTTTCAACAGCTGCTACAGGAATGAACGCACAACAGTTTATGATGGACACGATAGCAAACAACCTTTCAAACGTGAATACCACGGGTTACAAGCAAACTCGGGCTGAATTTGCATCACTTGCATATCAAGATATTTTCACGGCTGGCACACCTACATCTCAAAGTACACAATCACCAACTGGGCTTTATAGAGGTCATGGAGTCAGAATGGTCGCTACAAACAGGCTTTTCACACTTGGTAATATCAAATCCACTGGGAATCCATTGGATTTGGCAATAGGTGGAGACGGTTTTTTTCAGGTACAACTTCAAAACGGCCATATTGCCTACACGAGAGATGGAAGTTTCAAATTGGATGGCCAAGGAAGAATGGTAACATCTGATGGATATGTTGTCGTGCCAAACATAGTCATTCCCTCTGATGCAACATCTATAGATATAGCCCCAAGTGGAACCGTCACGGTTATGGGAGCTAACGGTACACCTACCCAGGTGGGGAGCATTACACTTGTGAAATTTCTTAATCCCTCTGGGCTGAATGCCATAGGAGATAACCTTTATACGGATACTTCAGCATCTGGACAACCGATCCAAGGCGTTCCAAATCAAGACGGGTTTGGAGCACTCAGGCAAGGATATCTTGAAATGTCAAATGTGAATGTTATCCAACAAATGGTCGATATGATCAACGCCCAGCGTGCGTACGAGTTCGATGCTAGGGTCATTCAGACGTCTGATACGATGCTTCAAGATGCGGCTACCCTTAAGAGATGATGTGAGTTGAAAGCTTTCACCTTTGCATTGATCTTCATTTTGGGGGTTATCGCACTTTCTTCAACCCTTACTTTGAAATCATACGCGATCGTGAGTGGGAAATACGTAACCTTATACGATTTGGCTTCCACATTTGATGGTGTTTCAGCTCAAAGGTTAAAAAAATTCGTGGTGGCATTTTCTCCGCAACCAGGTAACAGTTACGTTATAAATTCGAACGTCGTTAAAATTCAAGCAGAAAGAGAGATCAAATGGTTAAAGGTTTCGTCCATTTCAAATGAAATAAAGATCACTTCTAAAGTTTTTGTCATGGATCTCTCTAAGATTCAAGAAGCCTTAGCCCAAAAGATGAAAACTCATGTTTTTTTAACGAATCTTCCAAGTGTTGAAACACCGTTTGCAATTTGCAGCGTAAATGTTAAAAACATCTCCAAAATTGGTAGAAACTACTTTGCTCTGTTGGAGCTGAAGCAAAATGAAATGAATATGTACGTGAATGTGAATTTTGAAACCACTTCTATTGGCAGTGTGAAAAGTGTAGAGGGCGTGGCTAAAGTTGTAATTTCAACAATTGGAAAAGGTGTTACATTATCTTTGAAAAGCAATGTGCCAAATTTGAATTTTGATCGTATAGAGGTAGGGAAGCCAGTCAATTCACCTGCAAGGTTGATAGTAGTTCCCGTAAACTTCATTTCATCATCTAATAAGGTGAAAGCGTCAGCCCTTTTAGAGTACATTCCTCATGAATATGAAAATGTGGTGGTGGCTGCACAGAACATTCACTATGGTCAAAAGCTAACCAGGCATTCTTTAAAGATAAAGCGTTTAGACGTCTATTCGACAACCACTCTTTACTCCACTTCGATTGATGATTGTATAGGAAAGATGTCAACATGGTCTTTTAGACAAGAACAAATCATATCGTTGGCAGGTTTAAAATTACCACCTGATGTGATTGCCAGTCAAATTTTAATGGCTTACATCTCTTATCCTTCAATGACTGTGACCACTTTTGTTAGAGCCATGCAGAATGGGAATATAGGTCAGGTAATACCCGTAAGAAATGTTGAAAATGGATACATGCTTTATGGTATGGTGGAAAAAGGTCCAAAGATACGCGTTTACTCTGGAGGCGATTGAGTTGAGAAAAGTCAGTGCGCTTTTTCTAATTTTGACGATAATTTTATCTTTATCCTTTGCCAATTCTTTGTGGAATTCATCAAACAACAAGAAGTTTAAAAGCCCATTTGCGATGAAGGTTGCAAATTCTGTTGGTGACACGCTAAATATCATGGTTTACGATAACATCACTGCTTCCTTTTCATATGATAACCCCAACTACAAGGGCGGATTGCTATCAATTCTCGTTGGGCTTTTGAAATCCGTTACGTCTTTTGACATTACCAAATTCATTTCCCTCGGTTCTACTGCTAACAAGATAGTCAATAAGAGCTCAACTTCTAAAAATCAATCACAGTTTGTTACACAAATAGCCGCGGTGATAACTAAAATAGAGCCTAATGGCAATTTTTTGATAAAAGGAGCCAAAGAAATTAAAGTCGGGCAATCTATGAAGCAAGTTCAAATTCAAGGAATGGTAAATCCGAATGATATAAATCAAAATAACAGTGTAAACTCATCTGAAATTGCCAATTTGAAGATCTGGTACGATGGAAATCTGATCTTTCAAGAAGGAATGAATCAAGACAGGTGGATAACTTGGATATTCAGTTCACTTGCCTCAATATTATTCTAAGATGGAAGTGAGTGATTTGAAGAGAATATTTTGTATTTTTTTACTCACGATCCTTGCAACCGGAATTTTTGCAACATCTGTTGTAAGGATAGAAGATATTACCAAAATTCGGGGAGCAATGGATAATCAGCTTTTTGGTGTTGGAGTTGTGGTTGGGCTAGACGGAAGTGGAGACAGTGGTCAAATGCCATCCACTTTAATTGCGAACATGCTTAAGAACTTCGGCGTGATCACAACGGCTGCCGAGCTTAAATCTAAAAATTCAGCACTTGTCATGGTCACCGCTGACATTCCACCTTTCTATTATCCTGGGATGAAATTGGATGTTACGATTTCATCAGTTGGAGATGCTAAAAGTTTAAAAGGTGGAGTACTTCTTCAAACACCGCTCTACGGAGCAGATGGAAATGTTTACGCAGTTGCACAGGGACAAATATCACTTGGTGGTAACGAAACAAACCAATCTGCTTCCCTTCAAAAAAGATATCTCCTTGTTGGGACAATACCAGATGGAGCCATAGTGCAGAAGCTTATCCCATCTGACATAGTGAAATCCAACATCGTCACTCTCCTACTTAACAGACCGGATTTTGTCACCGCTGCAAGGGTAGCTCAAGCCGTGAACGGAAAATTTGAGAGCGATATCTCAAAAGCAGTGGATGCCGCTGCCGTGGATGTAAAAGTGCCCAAAGTGTTTCAAGGCAAATTAATAGATTTTCTTGCGATCGTAGAACAAATTTTGGTTACACCGAATGTTCCACAAGAGATAGTGATAAACGAGCGTACAGGGACCGTTATTTTTGGAGGAAACATGAAACTTCCTGATTTTACGATGAGCTACGGTAATTTTTCAATTTCCATAACCAATGGAAATGTTTCCACCGGCGGAACGAAAACCACTTCAAATACCGTTGCAAATCTTATAGCCGCTCTTAAAGAGCTTGGAGCCACTCCACAAGACATTATTGCAATAATAGAATCGCTTCACAAATCAGGTGTAATTCAGCAAAGTGTGGTGATAATGTGATAACATCTCCTATAAGCTTGATCACGGCGAAAGAGCTTCCAACAGACAAAGTGCGCGCGGTTGCCGAACAATTTGCTTCTGTTTTGGTGTCACAGATGTTTGAAGAAATGGAGAAAAGTGTGGTAAAATCATCGGTTATACCTCAAAGCTCTGCCGAAAAATGGTACAAACAGTGGCTGATGAATGTGTATTCGCAAGAAGCTACGAAAAAACAGCTGAAACCTTTAGTAGATATGATTGCTTTACAATTGGGAAACGGCAAGTATAAAAAGTGACTTGGAGATGATTCTATCATGCTTAGAACTTTGAACGAAGTAGTTGAAAGAATAAAGGAATCAAAAAGGATTCTTGTAATAGGACACACAAAGCCTGATGGTGACGATATAAGTTCAATTGCCACTATGGTTTTGATGCTGAGGAAAATCGGAAAAACAGCTGAAGGATGCATAGCGGATAACATTCCATGGTTTTACAAAAACCTGTATGGTGTTAAGGAGATCAAAAATGTTGAACAGCTTGGAGATTACAAATACGATACGTCCATGGTGGTTGATTGTTCTGAAATTTCAAGAATAGGGGATTCGATTAAACTACTTAAAGGTAAAAATCCTGACATAACTTTGGATCATCATAAAACGAATGTTGGATTTGGGGAGTTCGATTTCTACGATTCTTCTTACGCCGCAACAGCCGTAATAGTTTATGAGATAGGGAAGGAATTGGGAATGAAATACGATTCAAATCTCTCTGAGATAAACCTTCTTGGAATAGCGACTGATACTGGCTTTTTTAAATATACCAACGCCAATTACAAGGTTTTTTCATACGCCGCTCAGCTTGTCAAGCTTGGCGCTAACATTCAGCATATATCTTCGGCTGTGTTAGAGCATAAGACGATCAACGAATTAAAGCTTCAATCAGAAATGCTAAGAACTTTGAAGATAAAAGAAGATGGCAAGCTTGCATGGGCTTATATATCTTCGAGTATGTTTAAAGCAAACGATTGCACGGATGAAGATGCAGGTGGTTTCGTCGGAGAGATAAGGGCAATATACGGTGTAGAAATTGCAATTCTCTTTATTGAGTGGCCGGAAAATCAAGTGAACATATCATTTAGATCTAAAAATTACGTGGATGTTAGCAAAATAGCCCTTGATTTTGGTGGAGGAGGACATGCACGAGCATCTGGATGCAGCTGTAAAAACACAAAGCTTGAAGAGGTGATAAAAGAGGTTGTCTTGAACGCAAAAAAGTCTTTGAAAGAGTACACGATGTGATATAGCCTTTTAAAAGCCTTGTGAGTTTTAAAAGAGACAAAGATGCCGAGATGTCTCCCAAATCTGAAGAAATAGTCCTTGGGTATCTTAAAAAATCATAGTTGATTCGTCCTAATTTTGCAAATGTTAACAGGAGGATTACCAACTTACAGATTTTGTGTAAGTTCATTCGTGCTCTTGACTTAGGGGGGTTCGTATGGTAAAATCGACTTGTCTTTGAAAGAGACCTGTTAGCTCAGCTGGTAGAGCACTTGACTTTTAATCAAGGGGCCGCGGGTTCGAATCCCGCACGGGTCACCAAAAAGCGAAAGCGCGAGGGTGGCGGAACTGGCAGACGCGCTGGACTTAGGATCCAGTGGGGAAACCCGTGTGGGTTCAAGTCCCACCTCTCGCACCAACAACGAGCGGGAATAGCTCAGGGGTAGAGCGTCTGCTTGCCAAGCAGAAGGTCGCGGGTTCGACCCCCGTTTCCCGCTCCATATTTTATTAATTGGGATGCAGGTGTAGCTTCAGTAGGCTAGAGCGCCGCCTTGGTAAGGCGGAGGTCATGGGTTCGAATCCCATCACCTGCTCCAAAAAGAAAGGGCACACAAATGTGCCCTTTTGTGCTTGAATGTTTGCGTTTCACAGTGCTGCAATCAAATCCCTTACAGAGTCTATTTTCATAAGTAAAAGCTGCCTTTTTATCTCTTGATAACCGTGCTCAAAGACGCTTGCTTTTACGCCGTTATCCATCTCTATTTTACACTCTATCAGGCTACCCGTTAGATCAGCTGCGCGTGTGATCTTTCCTTCAAAACCTCCTCCAAATGGTTCCAGCATTAGCGGAGCGTAATAACCTGATATTTCATTTGGTAAAAGGGGAAGCAAAACCTCATGAACCATCTTCGACTCTACCTTTTCTATCACGTTTTCAAATCCTTCAACGCGTCTCTTAGTCGGAGAAATAATATCGCCAGTAAGTGCTTCGGGAACATCATGAAAAAGAGCACGCTCCATTACGTTTAGAGTGTCTGATCTTCCATCTTCTAATGCCAAAAGATAAGCCACAAATACCACAAAAAGCGTATGCCCGGCAACCGTAGTTGGAACGGTGCGTGAATGTTGATTCCATCTAATCGCGTGCATCAAAGTCCGCACATAGACGAGATACCTTTTCATATCGGTGCTGTTAAGCAACGCTTTAAGGGAATGAAGTTTCACATTTTCTAATTTTTTTTCGATGGCCTCTCTTATGTCGGAGAAGTATTCTGGAAAAAGTCTGCTGTTGACTTCTGCTTCAACATGGGCTGCGTAAAGATCGGCAGCATCTAAAATCTTACCCTCTATAGAATCATCTCTGGAATTGATCATATCATTTTTGAAATCATCCTTCCATTTGAAAGGAACGGATTCTATGACATCGTTAATCGCTCCGTGATAAACCTCCATCCAAAGATCTGGAGAAAGTTTTTGGATGGCGCGCTTCGTTTCTAAAGATATGTCTGAGAGGATGCATTTGGGCATGTCTTTAAGAGCACCTCTGGCCAGCAGTTTCGTGAAATCAACATCCCTTCCATTAATTTGTTCTAACATTCCTAAAAGATGTGCAACATGAAGGACAAATCCGCTGTTGGAAGCCTCGCTGTTTTGCTCAACAGTAGGCTTGTTATTCCATCTTCTCATGGAGAACATTTTGATCACAAGGTAGATAAGATCAGAAACCATTTATATCCCTCCAATTCATACAAAAAACAAGAATTTTTCCAAGCCTTTTAGCATTTCTTTGAAACGTGATTTCGCAATTTCATCAAAAGATGTGTAGTAAGGTGGTACCTTTTCATCAAGTTTTGAAAATGCCATGGCCATATCCACTTCATCAGGAGACGAAAAGTTGTTAGAGAACTCTTTTCCGAAATATCTTCTTGCCCTTCTTCCTATATGAACAAACGGGACTCCAAAGCTTTCAGCCGTTAAAGAGATGTGAAATCTTTCTGACAAGACAAATTTCGCATTTGATATCGCATTCATGACATCTTCCGTTGCCTTTAGAATGACAACTTCATCTGTTTGAACGTTATGTGAAACTTCTACGGCAGCGTGTGAGTCAATCGGATTTGCCACGATCACTCTTACATCAAGACGAGGAAGCCATCTAAATTCTCTGTAATTACGAAGAGCACCAGTATTTTTAGGTGAAAAAACGGCGAATTTTGATTTTTCACGTTTTGCGTGATTTAGAAGGTAAATGTGAGCGAGATCCGTTCCCACTTTCACGCGTGAGCCGGCCCAAAACGAAGCCCATCTTGTAGAAGATCGATCTGTTAGGAAACCTGAAATAAGTGAACTCATAAGAGCTGTCGAAAATCTTTTCAAACCTGCTTCTTTCATTTCACCAAGGCCAATGCCAAAGAGGAACACCGGTTTTTCAAATTCAAGCGCGATATCCATAACGTCAAGTGCATCCAAGTTTTCAACTCTTCTTCTACCAGAAAAAATCACTCCGTCTGACATGATGATACATTTAATTGCCTCCCTTAAATTGTGGGGGATCATCACTTTAACGTCTCTATCGTGAAGAACTTCGGACATCTGTTTGTATGTTAGCTTTTCTCCGTAGTTTTCGCTTCTCTGTCCTGCCAACAACGTAATTTTCTTCAACGATCGTCACCTTTCCAATATTCCTTACCATATGATTTTTCCAATTTTTCTACATCATCTTGGCTTATGTTATCGTCATTCTTGGAACGCTTAACGAAAAAAATCACCAAAAGAAATAACGGCATTCCCATCCATATTCCCCAAAAAGACGCGAATTTCAAAGAAATAAGAAGCAAATTTTCTTTTCTCCACTGAGAGTAGAACTCGTTAAAATTCTCGCCAAGTACTTTTGAAAGCGCGTTTTGCCAACTTTTTCCTTTCTCGGTGTAATACAGGATTTTTTGGAAATTCTTTGCAAGATCGATCTTCGCATCTATAGCGTTAAAAAGGGCATAAACTTCGGAATAATATTCCCCTTTAGCCTCTTCACTTTTAGGATATGATTTGTATTTCAAAATATCCACTGACCAAAACAAAAATGGATTATCTCCAAGTGGGCTTATATACGTCCCTTTTTTGCCACCATACCATGTGGCAAGCCCTTCCATTACCCATAAAGGCATTAAATGTTTGTAGCGTTTTATCCATGCGAATTGGAAAACATGCATGAGCTCATGAGCCACAGTGGCTCTCATTTGAGAAACTGGATATCTTATCTCAACAAGTACTCGAAAACTGTCGGGATACGAAACGGTGAATCCCATCTCCGGACCAAAGTTTCCTTTTGCAATCATCATGTAAGTAGGTCTCGTGGGAAACATGTTCCACAGCTTACCTAACGAGTTCCAAAACTCCTCATTCCAACTCCTAACGGATATGATGTATTCGTTGTTTACACCACTCTGTGTTGAAACATAAACCGGAATTGAAAGTGCGACCACTCCGAAAAAAAGTTCAAATACCAGTATCCATATTACTTCTCGCAAAAAAAACGAGCTCCGCGTATATAAAGTCGTCTATATCACCGTCCATCACAGCTTGAATGTTGCCAGTTTCGTGATTAGTTCTATGGTCTTTAACCATTGTGTACGGTTGAAAGACGTAAGATCTTATTTGACTTCCCCAGCCAATTTCTTTTAAGTTCCCTTGAATTCGTTTAAGTTTTTGTTCACGTTTCTCCAACTCCAGCTGATATAATCGTGCTTTTAGGACTCTCATCGCAACTTCTCTATTTTGAATTTGCGATCTTTCGTTCTGGCATGTTACAACTATTCCTGTTGGTAGATGTGTTATCCTCACGGCAGAATCTGTTCTGTTGACATGCTGACCTCCAGCTCCAGATGAACGATACGTGTCTATCTTCAAATCTTCATCTTTTATATCCACTTCAACATCTTTTTTGAACTCAGGAATGACGTTTATTGAGGCAAAAGAGGTGTGCCTTCTTTTGGCAGAATCAAATGGAGAAATTCTAACAAGTCTGTGAACTCCTCTTTCGTATTTCAAGAAGCCGTACACGTTTTCACCTTTTACAAGAAGAGTTGCACTGTTTATACCGGCTTCGTCTCCTGGCTGCAAATCTATCTCTTCAATTTCAAATCCATGTTTTTCTACCCAACGCGTGTACATCCTTAAAAGCATACTTGCCCAATCATGAGACTCCGTTCCACCGGCTCCAGGATGAATAGACAGGTAGCAATTCAAATCATCGAATTTGCCGTTGAGCATCATAAGCATTTCAAAGCTTTCAAGAAGTTCTTGCGTTTCAACTGCCCCTTTTCCAAGCGTTTCAACGAAATCATCATCATCTTCGGCTAACTCCATTCCAACCTCGAGATCTTCTATCTTGGATCTGATAACGTTGAACTTGTCATACCTTTCCTTCACCGTTTTCAATTTTCTCAAAGTATCTTGGGCATTTTGCATATCGTTCCAGAATTCGCCTGAAGATGTTCTGGATTCCAAAGTTTTGATGTCCTTTTTCACCTTATCCACATCGAGAAACTTTTTTATCTCATTAAAACGCTTTTGAATGTCTTCAATTTTAACTCTCAAGTCATAATTTATCACAAAAACCACCTCATCACTTTTTCACGCGCATTCTTTTATGTTTTGTGGATACACTCGATCTACCTTTTGATTCTTTTGGGCCAAAGGAAAAATCATCATGTTGAGTTTGCAAGACGGCGAAACTCTTTCTTGCACGTTCTTTCTCTTTCTGCTCATCAACGACCACTATTCTAAATGCTATTGCGGAAATGTCATCGTACATGCCGTCAACCATTTCTTCAAACATTTCGTAACTGTCGCGTTTGAATTCTATGACAGGATCTTTCTGACCATAGGCTCTAAGATTCACGGACTCTTTAAGATGATCCACCGTTTGAAGATGCATTTTCCATCTTTCGTCTATGACCCTGAGCATTACATATTTTATTATGTTTGGAAATTGTTCTTTACCGATCTCAACCACTTTAAGTTCGTAATTTCCCCTTATCTCTCCCATCAGATCTTCTTTCTTTAAGGGCACAACATTTTTTATCTCTTTTTCTAAGGAAATAAATGGAAAGATCGTTTTCAACTCGTTTTCTAACCCTTTAATATCCCAATTTTCAGCGATCTTGTCTTGACAATATTTGGCCATTTTCCTATCCACAACATCTTCAAATATCTCCATGAGGTGCTCTTCTACTTCACTACCATTTAATATCCAATTACGATGAGAGTAAATTGCATTTCTCTGTCTATCAAGAACCGAATCAAGCTCGAGAAGATGTTTTCTTATGGAAAAATGAATCCCTTCAACTTTCTTTTGTGCTTGCTCAATGAGACGGCTCAACATGCCGTGCTCTATTGGCTCACCTTTTGATATTTTTAAGGTGTTCATCAACGATCTCATCTTATCCCCACCGAATACCCTTAGCAAATTGTCTTCCGTTGAAAGATAAAAACGTGTTTCGCCAGGATCGCCTTGTCTGGCGCATCTTCCTCGAAGTTGGTTGTCTATCCTTCGAGCTTCATGCCTTTCTGTTCCAAGGACGTACAAGCCACCGACTTCTTTTACACCATCTCCAAGTTTTATATCCGTTCCTCTACCGGCCATGTTGGTGGCTATCGTAACGGCACTCTTTTGCCCAGCTTTGGCTATGATTTCGGCCTCTCTTTCAGGATGCTTTGCGTTTAAGACTTCATGAGAAATGTCGCGCTTTTTCAACATCTGGCTAAGTCTCTCACTCTTCTCTATCGATATGGTTCCAACTAAGACCGGTTGTCCTTTTTCATGACTTTCGGCTATATCCTCAACTATCGCATCGAATTTTTCTTTTTCGGTTTTAAAAATCAGATCGTTCATATCCTTGCGCACAACGGGTTTGTTCGTCGGTATAACTACAACTTCCATGTTGTATATCTGATCGAATTCGTCCTTTTCGGTGTAAGCCGTCCCCGTCATACCTGCGATCTTCTTGTACATCAAGAAGTAATTCTGAAGTGTTATCGTAGCATATGTTATAGTTTCTTCTTTTACTCGTACGCCTTCTTTTGCCTCAATGGCTTGATGAAGCCCTTCGCTGTAACGTCTTCCCTCCAACACACGTCCTGTAAATTCATCGACTATCATCACTTCACCATTTCGCACAAGATAGTCCACATCGCGTTTGTACAGATGAAGCGCCCTTAGAGCATTCAAAAGGTGAAAGTTGTAGTTGACATTTTGTGAATCGTAGAGATTATCTATTCCAATAACTTTTTCTGCTTTTTTAATTCCTTCTTCGGTGAGGCTAACCGTTTTGGATTTTTCATCTATTTTAAAATCAGTTTCCGGCTTGAATTTCTTTGCATGGGAAGCAAACATCTTGTAGAGCTTTGACGATGTCCCGGCAGGGCCCGAGATGATCAAAGGGGTACGGGCTTCATCGATGAGAACGCTATCTATCTCATCCACAATCACGTAATTATGACCTCTTTGAACTCGTTGTTCTGGCAAGTAAGCAAGATTGTCTCTTAGATAATCGAATCCCATTTCGTTGTTCGTTCCATATGTTATATCACAGTTGTACATCTCACGCCTTTCATCCGGATCCATGTTGGACTGAATGGCACCGACTGAAAGGCCCAGGGCTTTGTGAACAGGTCTCATCCATTCGGAATCTCTACGCGCCAAATAATCGTTAACTGTTATTACATGAACACCTTTGCCGGTCAGGGCATTCAAATAGGCTGGCATAACCGCAACAAGGGTTTTTCCTTCACCAGTCTTCATTTCGGTTGCCATTCCCCTGTGAAGTGCAACTGCTCCCATTATCTGAACGTCAAATGGACGCATACTCAATATTCTTTGAGAAACTTCTCTGGCAAGCGCAAAAGCTTCAGGTAATATATCGTTCAGCGTTTCACCATTTTCTATTCTTTCTCGAAATTCTTTCGTTTTATTCGGGAATTCTTCAATTTTCAATTCTTTCATTTTTTCTTCAAATGCTTTGACTTTTTCTACGATCTTCGCAAAACTTTTCAAGTACTTTTTGTTCTGATCGAACAATTTATTTATCAATGACATTTTTCATCCCTCCGTGAGTTCTTTCCATGCAAAGTCCACAACCGCCCTTGGATCTATTTCTTCTTCATGACTAAGATTCATATACGCTAAGAATTCTATGTTCCCGGCTGGGCCTTTTATAGGGGAATAAGTTAAACCTTTCAAATGCAATCCCGTTTCTTCCGCAGAATCCATCGTATTTTTCAAAACATCTATATGTATTTCTTTTGATCTAACAACACCTTTTTTTATCCTATCACGTCCAGCCTCAAATTGTGGTTTCACAAGACAAACCACGGAGCCACTCAAATTCAGCAGTCTTTTTATAACGGGGAAAATCAGCCTTAACGAAATGAAAGAAAGATCACATGTGATGAAATCGATCTTTTCTCCAAAATCCTCGAGTGTTAAAAAACGTGCATTCGTTCGTTCTTTTAAAATAACTCTCGAATCATTTCTCAACTTCCATGCAAATTGCCCATATCCAACATCAACGGAATAAACCTTTTTTGTACCTCTTTCAAGCATAACTTGGGTAAAACCGCCCGTTGATGCACCAAGATCGCAACCGATTTTTCCATTAAGAACTATCTCAAACTCGTCCAACGCTTTTATCAATTTGTATGCACCGCGCGAAACGTACGGGTTTTTTTTCTTTATTTCTACCTTTACATCATCAGAAACTGGTTTGCCCGCCTTTCTGGCAAGAGTGCCGTTAACGATGACGTTCCCCTCGAGTATTTCAGCTTTCGCACGGCTTTGCGATTGGAACAATCCACGTTTAAATAGCAATTCATCGAGTCTCTTTTTCAAATCAAAAGCCTCCGAATTTCAAAAATAAACACGGTATAGATACAAACCATGCGCGGGAGCTGTCGCTCCCGCTTTGCTTCTATCTCTCATTTCAAGGAGTTCTTTAACATGTAAAGGTTCCCACGTTTCAACCCCGACTTTTACCAATGTTCCGACGATGTTCCTGACCATACGCTTCAAATAGGATTTTCCTTCAACACGAATGAGTATGAAAGATGATATCTTGAGTATTCTGATTCTGTAAATAAATCTCACGGGACTTCGATCATCCTTTTTATCCTTTGCAACGAAAGAGGTGAAATCATGTTCTCCTTCGAGGATAACGGCAGCTTCTCTCATCTTTTCAACGTTTAAAAGGTACGGAAACCACCAAGCTCTGTTACGAAGGAATATATCTTTCTCTGGGTGGTTGTATATGAAATATTGATACACTCTCTTTTTAGCCGCAAGACGTGGTGAAAAATTATCTGGTGCGAACCAAACATCTCTAACATGCGTATCTTTCGGAAGCACGGAATTCAAGGCATCTTTTACGTTTGATTCTTCCATTCTTTTGTTAATTCGTTCGAAAGAAAAAACTTGGTAGTTGGCATGCACACCTGCATCCGTCCTTCCGGCCATATCCGTTTTGAGATGTTGTTTGAAAATCGTCTCCAAAGATCTGTTGAATTCACCTTGAACGGTACGGACATCTGGATGATATTGGGAGCCATGGAAATTGGTTCCGTCGTACTCAACAACGCAAATTACTTTCAAATCGAATCAATCCCTCGAAATGGCAATCGCAACCACCTTGTCACCATCATTTAGCCTGACACATTTAACACCTTGAGTCACACGACTTGTTATCGAAACGTCGGACGCTTTAAATCGAATTGCCTTTCCACTTGCCGTAACGGCTATGATCTCGTCGGTATCAATTACAGGCTTCACAGAAACTATCAGACCATTTTTCTCAGTCAATCTCAAATTTTTAATACCGTATCCTCCACGGTGTTGAACCCTGTAATCTTTGAAATTCGTTCGTTTCCCATATCCATTTTCACTGATGGTCAAAACTTGGACGTTTTCTGCCCATGGTATGATCATAGACACAACCTCGTCATCACTTCTCAGCTTGATCCCGCTGACTCCCATGGCAGTTCGCCCCATTCTTCTAACTTCTTTGATCTCAAAGGATATGAACTTTCCCTTTACCGTTGCAAGGGCTACTTTGGCATTTTCATTGCCTGATCTTGCGAGCATCGCATCGACTATTTCATCGCCCTCTTCTAATTTCACAACGTATATTCCATTAGTTCTCCTGGATATCTCTCCAAGTGACGTGCGCTTTATACGGCCTTTTTTGGTCACTATCAAAAGATCTTTGGAATCGTCTATGGATTTGCCAGGCGAAAGCACCGATTTAACTTTTTCTCCCTGTGAAAGGTTAAGGTAATTGAGTATCAACTTCCCTTTAGTTCCTTTGTTACTTTCCGGGATATTGTAGTTTTTTATGAAATAAGCACGTCCGAAATTCGTTATGAACATCGTATAACTCAATCTCGAAGTTATGAAGACATGTTCCACGTAATCCTCATCGCGTGTTCTCAACGAAATGTTTCCCTTTCCACCTCTATTTTGACTTTTATAAGCGTCTAATTTTGTGGAAGAGATGTAATCATCATGGGTAACGGTAACCACCAAATCATCATCTGTGAGTAGATCTTCGACGTTTATAAGTTCTAAGCTGTTTTTTATATCGCTTCGCCTTTTATCGGCATATTTGTCTTTCATCTCCAAAAGCTCTTTTTTTACCTCTTCCATTATTTTGAAGGAATCGCCAAGAGTTGTTTGAAGTTTTGCCATACGGTCTATAAGTGTTTGATATTCGTTGTCTAACTTCTTGTGCTCAAGAGATGTCAAACGCTGGAGCTTCATATCAAGAATTGCTTTTGATTGTTCTTCAGAAACTTCCAATACTTTTACAAGTTTTTGAGCTGCATCTGCTGGATCTTTTGCATCTCTTATCACGTTTATGACGCTTGAAATTGCACGCGAAGCTTTTATAAGCCCCTCGACTATGTGAGCGCGCCTTGAATATTTATCCAATTCATATTCACTTCTGCGTTTCACAACTTCATAACGGTGATTTATAAAAGCCATGGCCATCTGTTTCAAATTCATAAGTTTAGGCTTGCCATGATCTATCACGAGCATGTTCACAGGGAAATAAAACTGAAGAGGAGTGTGCTTGTATAAGCGATTGAGCACAACGTTCGGATTTGCGCTCCGCGCCAACTCGATCATCACCCTTAGCCCATTTCTGTCCGATTCGTCACGTATGTTTGTAATGAAGCTCTCTTTTGAATTCTTAGCAAAATCCGCAATATTTTCTATAAGTCCTGCTTTCGAAACTCCGTAAGGCATTTCTGTTATTATTATTCTCATTCGTTTTTTATGTTCTTCAAAAACGGTTTTACCTCTCACGATCACCGAACCATGTCCAGTTTCATATATCTTTCGGATCGCTTCAACACCCATTATCGTCCCACCAGTTGGAAAATCAGGACCTTTTAACATGCTTGCCACTTCTGAAGTGGGAATGTCTGGATTTTCCATGAGCGCCACCATGAGATCAACGAGTTCTCCAAGGTTGTGTGGTGGTATAGACGTTGACATTCCAACGGCTATGCCAGATGCTCCGTTCATCAAGAGTTGAGGTATTTTTGCAGGAAGTACAACTGGTTCTTTTAGGGATTCATCGAAGTTCGGAATCATGTCAACTGTATTTTCTTCTATATCCGTAAGCATTTCCTCCGCGATTTTGGAAAGTTTTGCTTCGGTATACCTCATTGCCGCGGGAGGATCTCTATCGATTGAGCCAAAGTTTCCCTGACCATGCACGATTGGATATCTCATCGTGAAGTTTTGGGACATTCTTGCCAACGTATCGTATATAGCCATATCTCCATGAGGATGGTATTTCCCCATAACCTCTCCGACTATTCTTGCACTCTTTTTTGTGGAACTTCCGCTTTTAAGGCCAAGCTGATACATGCCGTAAAGTATACGCCTTTGAACGGGTTTAAGACCATCTCTTACATCTGGTATGGCTCTTCCAATGATAACGCTCATCGAGTAATTTATATAAGAATCGACCAATTCATCTGAGATAGATCTCTTAATTATTTCCTCCACTATTCACACCTCACGAAATCTTTGCACCGGGTTCTACTTGCCCATCAACGGTCAATATTCTAAGTTTCTCGCCATCTTTTGCCGCTAACAGCATCCCATTCGATTCTATTCCCATGAGTTTTACGGCTTTGAGATTGAATATGATGATTATCTCTTTGCCTATCAAAGATTCTGGCATGTAAACTTTGCCAATCCCGGCGACTATTTGCCGCTTCTCGCTACCAAGATCTAATTCCAATTTTATGAGTTTTTCAGATTTGAGCACACGTTCTGCCGATAGTATCTTTGCAACTCTGAGATCCAGCCTCGCAAAATCTTCGATAGTGACTTGTGGCTTTTGTGTGACTTGAACCTCTACTTTCTTTTCTTCGGTCATCTTTATCACCTTTTTCCATTTTTTTACATCTATTCTTGGGAACAACTGGTCTCCCACCATGATTTTCACATTTGAAATCGTTTTGTGCCATCCAAGGTTTCCAACGTCGTTGAAATCCTGATTCATCTTCTCCATGATCTCAGCGCTCGTTTTTATCAAAATGGGAGACAACATGATCGCAACATTCCTTATGGCATCGGAAAGATTGTAAAGCACGGTTGCCAATCTATTTTTTTTAGAAACGTCTCGAGCCAAAAGCCAAGGTTCTGTGAGATCTATGTACTTGTTTCCAAACCTTATCAGCTTCCATATGCCTTCAAGCGCTTGAGTGAATTTGAAGTTGTCCATATATTCGAAGTATTCTTTGATGGTCTTTTCCGTAAGGCCTTTAAGCTTGTCATCGTACTTTCCATCTTCCATTGGCTTGGGAAGAAATTCAAAATTTTGGGATATCATGGAAAGGGTTCTATGAACAAGATTTCCGAGATCGTTTGCAAGATCGGCATTTATTCTCGTGATCAAATTATCCTCAGAAAAATCTCCATCATTTCCAAATTGAATATCTCTCAACAAGTAGTACTTCACCGCATCTATACCGTATGCGTTGATCAACGCCCTCGGATCCACGGCGTTACCTTTCGATTTGGATATTTTTTCACCGTTAACCGTTAACCATCCATGGGCAAATATCTTCTTTGGAAGAGGAAGTCCAACACTCATAAGCATCGCAGGCCAAATTAAAGAGTGAAAACGATTGATCTCTTTTCCTATAAAGTGAACGTCCGCAGGCCAATATCTGTTGAACATCTCATCGTCTCTACCGTATCCTATTGCGGATACATAATTGATAAGTGCGTCAAACCATACGTAAACAACATGTTTTAGATCAAATGGAATTGGGATTCCCCAATCGAATGACGTTCTTGAAACGCTTATATCTTCGAGCCCGCTTTCGAGAATTTTCATCATTTCGTTTCGTCTAAATGCCGGTTCAACGAAGTCTGGGTGCTTTTTGAAATGGTCAAGCAAAGGTTCGGTGTACTTGGAAAGTCTGAAAAAGTAGTTTTCCTCTTCAACGTGTTCCAATGGTCTCAGACAAGTTGGACATAGCTTACCTTCTCCGATGTCTTTTTCTGTCCAAAACGTCTCACAGTTAACACAGTACCAACCTTCATATTTACCCAAATAAATATCGCCTTTGTCATACATTTTCTGGAAAAATCCTTGAACGGCTTTTACATGGTAGTCATCTGTAGTTCTGACAAAAGCGTCGTTGGATATTCCAAGTTCTTTCCATAGTTTAACAAATCGCTCGGCAAGCTCATCCGCAAATTCCTTTACATCCCTTTTTGCTTTTTGCGCAGCTCTTAAGACATGCTGACCATGCTCATCGGTGCCGGTAAGGAAGAACGTATCGTAGCCCATCATTCTCTTGTATCGCGCAACGCTATCCGCAACGATAGTCGTGTAGGCGGAACCTACATGTGGATCTGAATTTATGTAATAAATCGGTGTTGTAACATAAAAAGCCTTCGACAAGCTTCTTCACCCCTTGTCATTTTTAATAATTATAGCATACTTATGCTTTTCTCAGTGAACATCAGAATGGTTGGCATCGATCTACTTCCTGCCAGAACAGTCATGAGTCTCGCCACAATTCCAACAAGATGTGTTGCCACATGAAGTGGATAGTGCGTACATTTTCTCCTTTTTCAATTTGAACCGGTTCCATTTTAAAACTTTTTGTGATAAGCTACAAAATAGTTAGCATAATTAACGAATTTAATGGAGGGAGCATGAGAAGAAAAGATGAAATAAGAAGTGCGCTTCTACTCATTTTATTGGTGATTATATGGGGAATAACTTTTTCTTTGGAGAAGATGATTTTAAGCAGAATTTCCCCTTTTTCCCTAAACATCTCAAGATTTTTCGTTGCAGATGTGATCATGCTAATTCTTTTCTTTCCAACTATTAAAAAGGATTTTGTAAGAGTTTGGAAAGAAGGAACGATCCTTGGACTTCTCATCTCTTTTGGTTACATCTTTCAAACTTGGGGATTGGTTTATACTACACCTGCCAAAAGTGGTTTCATCACCTCGCTTTACGTTGTTCTTATACCGTTTGTGGCGATATTCGTAGAACGTATTTCGATAAGGCTAAGCACGATCTTTGCTTTGTTAATAGCCACTGCTGGAATATATCTTTCCAATTTGTCTGGGGAAATATTCTCTCCTAATTACGGTGATTTACTTACATTAGGTTGTGCGATCGCTTTCGCATTTCAGGTTGTTTCAACAACCGTGTTGACGAAGAGATTGAAAAACAAGCACATAACGCTCACTTTTTATCAGATGATGTTCGTGACAATTACAAACATTCCGTTTTATTTCTTAAGTCCTCATCATGACAACTGGGATTTCAAAATAGTCGCAATGATCGCGGTTATTGCAATTTTTGCAAGCGTTTTTGGAGTACTGATTCAAATGAAGCATCAAAAAAATGTGGGAACGATTCCTTCCGCATTTATCTATGCAGGTGAGCCTATTGTAGCCGCTGTTTTTTCTATGATTTTAATGGGAGAAAGATTTTCAACTACCCAGCTTATCGGGTTCAGTTTGATAGTTGGAGCGGCAATATTTTCCCAGCTGGTGCACCCCCCAAAAAAAAGCAGAGTGTAAGTACACTCTGCTTTTTCCCATGAAATTAACGTTTAGCTACTTCCACATTTTTCGAATTCTTCTTCTATGATCCTTTTTAAGGCTTTGCTGCTTATCTTTTTATGATCTTTGAATAAATTGAACGCGGCCTTTATTATGACTAAACGGGGATACTTAGGAAGAAGAGTCTTTACAGGATCTGTTTCATAAACCATTGTTTCCAATCACCTCGCTTTTCCTCGCGTATCCCACCTTGACATAAACGGCCAATTAGTTTATAATCTATTCGTTTAAGGGCTCATAGCTCAGTTGGTAGAGCTCCCGGCTCATAACCGGGCGGTCGGTGGTTCGAGTCCACCTGAGCCCACCAATGCAAAAAAACACGTGCGGTGAATTTCACCGCCTTTTTGTTTTACCATCCTAAATGGTACCACTTTTTAACTTAAATGTCAAGTTTTAACAAAATTTGGAACATGAAAGGTGATCTGAATTGGAAAAGTACGATGTTGTGGTAATAGGAGCTGGTCATGCCGGAACAGAAGCAGCTTTAGTCACCGCAAAGCAAGGATTGAAAACGCTGTTGCTTGGAATAAACCTTGATACCATTGCATGGACACCATGCAATCCGGCGATCGGAGGACCGGCAAAAGGGCAAATTGCCAGGGAAGTAGATGCATTGGGAGGGGAAATGGCGCGCATTACGGATCGTGCCATGATAAACATACGCATACTTAACACCTCAAAAGGTCCTGCAGTTAGAGCTTTGCGTGCGCAAGTTGACAAATACGCTTATTCACTAAGGGCAAAACAGGTTATCCTTGATCATGTGAATTTGACCCTTCGCCAAGGGATTGCAACGAGGATTTTCGTTGATAAAGGGCGTGTGAACGGTGTTGGAACAGCACTCGGCATAAAATATGATTGTCATGCGGTTATAGTGACAACGGGGACATTTTTAGGTGGAAGGATATTCATAGGTCCGAATTCTTTGCCTGCTGGGCGTATGGGAGAGCCTCCTGCTGAAGGACTTACGGATAGCCTTAAAGAAGTTGGAATAAGAATGTCAAGATTTAAAACTGGAACACCGCCAAGGGTGCTCAAATCTTCAATAGACTTTTCCACTCTTGAACGGCAAGATACGTCTGATGATCCTTTGGCATTCTCTTACAGAGACAAAGCGGTAGTTCTTTCAAAAGATTATCCATGTTATATTACAAGGACTAATGTCAAGACGCATGAGATAATACGCGAAAATTTGAAATTTTCTCCTATGTACGGTGATGTGAAACTCATCAACTCCATTGGTCCAAGGTATTGTCCATCCATTGAAGATAAGGTTGTAAAGTTCCCAGATAGAGATTCTCATCAACTTTTTGTAGAACCAGAAGGAAAAGAAAGTTTGGAATATTACATAAACGGTTTCAGCACCTCTTTGCCTTACAGCACACAAATAGAGATGCTTCATACTTTGAAAGGGTTAGAACATGCCAGGATCATTCGCCCAGCTTACGCTGTAGAGTACGATTATGCTGATCCAACGCAGCTTTATCAGACGTTAGAGTCCAGAATTGTTGAAAATCTGTATTTGGCCGGTCAGATCAACGGAACAAGTGGGTACGAAGAAGCGGCTGGCCAGGGAATGGTTGCCGGTATAAATGCCGGATTGAAACTCAAAGGTGGTAAGCAGATCATTTTGAGACGATACGAGGCATATATAGGTGTTTTGACAGATGACATCACATCTAAAGGTGTGGACGAGCCTTACCGTATGTTAAGCTCACGTGCGGAATACAGGTTGCTTTTGAGAGATGACAACGCACATTTAAGATTGACAAAGTACGCTTATGAGGCAGGATTGATAGATAAAGGGTTTTACGAACGTGTGTTGAGGCTTGAGAAAAACGTTAATGATGGTATAGAAAGACTTGGAAAGATACATTTAAAAGTCCCAGAAGAATTAAAAGGAAAACTCAAAACTGAAAAGCACGTATCGCTTTTGAGTTTGTTGCGTGCTCCCAAAATTACATATGAAGATGTAAAACCCTACGATCCAGAACCCTTTATGGATTCCGAAGCTATAAAAGAAATTGAGATAGAAGCAAAATATGGTGGTTATATTCAAAAAGAACTCGTTAGTGTGAAAAAACTTCAAAATCTCGAGAAAGTGCGAATACCTGATGGTTTTAATTTTTCAAAAATTTCGGGGCTCTCTACCGAGTCCGTTCAAAAACTTAACAAATTTAAGCCTAAAGATCTCAGT
The DNA here is from genome assembly GCA_015491995.1 of Mesoaciditoga sp. Taxonomy (GTDB): domain Bacteria; phylum Thermotogota; class Thermotogae; order Mesoaciditogales; family Mesoaciditogaceae; genus WGFY01. The sequence goes on along the minus strand of WGFY01000068.1, from coordinate 5,379 downwards.
CAAGCTGCAAAAATTCAAGGTGTTACGCCAACCGATTTACTTCTGTTAGATGTGCACCTAAAGGGGGAATAAAGTACGAGCAAGATATACGTGATCGGTCACAAAAATCCAGACACCGATAGTATTTGCAGTGCTATTGGATATGCAAATTTTTTGAACAGTGTTGACAACGCTGAATATACAGCGGCTCGCTGTGGTGAAATCAATTCTGAAACAGAGTTTGCCCTTTCTTTTTTCAAAATGAAGTTACCAATATATGTGGAGAGCGTGGAAGCAAAAGTATCCGATATTCGTATTCCTCCACTCGTAAGCGCAGGTGAAGATGTTCCAACAGTTGATGTGGCAGCTTTGATGGATTCACATGATGTAAAAAATGTTCCCATAGCAAATGCTGATGGAAAACTTGTGGGACTTATCAGCGAACGGGGTCTTGCAAAGGTTTACGTGAAAAGGCTTAAAATAGAGCCACTTCGTGTTGCACCCATAAGATTGGAAACTCTTGCTCGAATATTGAGAGCCAGAATCGTTGTGAAAGGCAGCGATTTTTTAAGCGGAAAAGTGTACACCGCTGTCGATGCGTTGCACGTAGCGCTTTCAAAGCTTTCTTCCGACGATGTGGCAGTGGTTGGTGATGATGAACCTGCCCAGTTAGCTTTGATAGATTCCGGAATAGCATCTTTGATCGTCGTGGATAATGCACCTGTTGGAGAAAGAGTGGAAAAAGAAGCTAAAGCACATAACACGTCAGTGCTTTCAACATCTCTTGATGCTTTTGGCGTAGGAAAAATGATCAACTTGTCACTTCCTGCGAAGATGATAATGACGAAGTATGTCCCCACTCTTAGAATGGAAGACACCCTTGATTATGCAAGAGAACTTGTATACTCATCTAAATTTAGAAGCGCCTGTGTGGTGGATGATGACGAAAAGCTCCTCGGTGTTATCACAAGAACTACTTTGATGGAAGATATTCATAAATCTGTCATACTGCTTGATCACAACGAATACGCTCAAGCGGTGGACGGAATTGAAAAAGCTGAGATATTAGAAATAATAGATCACCACCGATTAGGGACCATAAGCACACTGAGACCGATAAAGTTTTTAAACGATCCTTTAGGCTCTACTTGTACCATCATAGCGAAAAAATACATGGAATTCAATGTGAAATTGACACGTGAAATTGCGGGAGTGCTTCTAAGTGGCATTCTCTCCGATACTTTGGTACTGAGGCTTTCAACAACAACTCCCTCTGATGTGAAAATTGCAAATTATTTGGCCAAAATAGCAAAAGTCGATATAAAGAAATTCGGAACAAAGCTCGTAGAAGCGGGTATGAAATTTGATGGACTATCTTTGGAAGAAATTTTAACAAGGGACACCAAGCGTTACGTTTTGTTTGAGAAAAATGTGATAATATCTCAAGCGATGGTGCCTTCATTTGAGTATAGCGAAGGACATTCTGAAGAAATAAAGGCTAAGATGGATTATCTGAGAAGAGTGATGAGTATGGATTGTTTCTTTGCACTTTTCACGAATGTCTTTGAGAATGCAAGCGATCTTTTTGTTTCTGGTGATTCGATTTGCTTAAACAAATTCAATGCTCGAGAACAACCTGTAAGGTTGGACAAGGTCATGTCTCGAAAGAAGGATTTTCTTCCAATGATCGGACAAGTAGTGAGAAATATTCGTTGAAATTTTGAGTTGTAGTGAAATCTTAAAAAAAACTTATAAAAATAGGTGTAGAATCCCTGTGATGAAGAAGGAGTGATGCTTTGTGTTGAATGTAGATGCGCTAGCCTATACGTTGGCACTGGTGATGTTTTTAGGTATGATATCGTATCTTTTTAGTGAAAGAGTGCACATATCGTTCGTGCCAATTTTGATAATCATCGGAATGATATTTGGACCCATCATGGGAGCCATTAACAGAGAAATGGCTCACTACATTTTTAACTACGTGCGAGTATTTGGGCTTGTTATAATCCTCTTCACCGAAGGTCAAGAGTTGAAATGGACTCTTTTAAAAAAACATATGTCCACCATTGGCCTGTTGGATACCATTGGTTTGCTCGTGACGGCTGCAATTGCCGCAGTGGCTTTTTCGTTGCTTTTCCATCTTCCCTTTAAAGTAGGATTTTTATTTGGCGCGATAATATCCGCAACGGATCCGGCAACGCTCATACCACTCTTCAGACAAAACAAAGTGAATGAGAATATAAAAACGGTTGTAGTAACGGAGTCTATATTCAACGATCCTTTGGGTATAGTTTTAACATCGCTTGCAATTGCGTTCATACTTCCAACCGCTCAAAGCGCGCACCTTTTGGAAGCGATTGCAAGATATACCACGATTTATCCGGCCGCTATTCTGTTCTTTATATATGAAGTTGGAGGTTCAATCGCTATAGGCGCAGGACTTGGAATTTTAGGTTATTGGCTTATCAGATGGCTTAAATTGGAGAGAGCTCCTGTTATTTATTCTTTGTCCATTGCTTTTGGAGGATTTTTTATTGGCGAAGCGCTGCAAGCATCTGGATATTTGGTGGCAACTGTTATTGGAATAGTTCTTGGCAATCATAAGATATTCTTTAAAAAGCACAAAGAACCTGAAGGTGTACAAAAAGCCTTGAATGCGGAGATGGTTTTCAACGGACATCTTTCCGATCTGTCAACTGTCTTCATCTTCTTACTTCTTGGAGCAAGCTTGGATCTTGGGATAATAACCAACAATCTACTTTTTGGAAGTATAATTGCAGGAGTGGTTGTTTTCTTTGCAAGACCAGTTGCCGTGAGCACACTGTTACCACTTAATAGATGGTCGTGGAAAGAATACGTTTTCATTTCCTTGGAAGGTCCTCGTGGTGTTGTACCGGCTGCGCTTGCAAGTTTACCTTTAGCACTTGGAAGATCTTCACATAACGTGCAGTTGATCCAATGGGGAGAAACGATTTTGAGTGTCACGGTCATAGTGGTTTTAACCACTGTTATATTGGAAACCCTTTGGGTTGGTCCCCTAAAAAAGAGATTACTTTAACGATACCTCCAATAATTCGTATCTCCTTTCTTTAAGAAATCCATCCATTCTTTCCACATCAACGGTGATGTGGAAAGGGGACGGATTTCAAACAATTTCCCGGTATAAATGTAAAAGTCATGACGTGATTCCATAAGAGTGGCTTTCACAGAAAAAAGCGGGAGGGTGTTTTGCCCGATTTTTATTTGTTCCTTAGTCAATGTGATAGTCGACTCGATACCATCCACAATGGCCTCGTCAAATATTGGAAGTTCCTCAAAGTGCGAAGGAAATATGCTATCATGCATAATTCTAACCTCTTCAACAGTTGGGAAATGCCATTTTCTGTGGCAGTGGGAGCATCCAAAACCACTCTTGCTGGATTCTATGCCGCCAACTGTTCCACATTCTGGACATTTCCAAAGATAGGATTCTATTCCTCGGTAATCTTTGTATACCGAGTTTATAGTTATTGTATCTTTTAATACAAAATCTATGGCCTTTGAATAATCTTTCGCATCAACCAATTTCCCGATCACGACATTCACTCTACCCTTATGAAAGTGGGATCCCCACCTCGGCCACATCAAATGTGCCCTTTCTATTCTCACAGGCAAAATGGGCATTCTCAGTGTTTCAAGTAGCCGATCAATACCGTTTTTAACGTTAAGAGGTCTTCCATCCCAACTTCTTTCGTTTTCGACGAAAATACCTACAACCCCTTTCTTTCTCAAAGTCCTAACCATCTTCAAAACGGCAGTAGAGTCCGTGGTGTAGCGTTTTATGGGAAACATTCCCACGTTATCTATAAGCCATTTCATACGTTCATAGTGAGCCCAGCTTAGAGGCGCTTTCATGTAAACATTCATCGCATCCATAATGTAGAATGGATCAAAATAGCAGTTGTGATTTGATATCATCACATACGGTGGCGTTGGAATATGTGCTTTCCCATAGACTTTAACATCGTAGAAAAATCTTATGATAAACTTTCCCACGATATACAAAATGGCAAAGAGAAAAGGTGGATCTTTTACCCTGTCAGTTTCCCATTTTCTCAAAGGAATAAGAGATGATTTTTTCTTTTTGTATCCCGCATATTCCGGGAATTTTTTTGCAAGAGAACGCTCTTCCACAAAGATCAAGAGCAAAATGGAAAAGATCTCAGCTACCCATCCTACAATTGCCAGAGGGTTGAAGAGCAAATAAAATCCGAGGGTATAGACGATATATCCGAAATATGCAGGATGCCTGGACGTTGAATATGGTCCACAAGTTACAAGTATTTTAGGAGATTTTCTACCAAAAAACGGCAATCCATTTCCACTCAAAAGCAAATAAACACTTGAAAGAAGAGACCAAAATATGCCAATTAACCCAAGCGCAATTGCCCAAATGAAGTGAAATGGCGCCGTTGTAAAGACGTCAAAAAGCGCAACAACAGCCCATGGAATTCCGAGCCAGTAAAAGATCGTTTTCAAGATGACAGCCCACATGCGCAACATTCCTCAAATGTTCAGCTTAGGAGCTAATTCTCCAAAGAGAAAGTACTTTGGAACCCCTGGTTTTTCAAATGAAAGATTTATTTTTTTTTCAATGGCTTGAAGGTACTGCTTGGCCGTTTCTTGCCAAGTGTATTTGGTCTTTGTTCTGCCTATGCCCTTCTCCTTGAATTCTTGATATGCTTGTTTGTCTTTTAAAACAAACTCAAAGCCATTTGCTATTTCCGATGGTCTCTCCGGATTTATAAGTATTCCATATTCTTCTTTTGATTCTTTAAGTATTTCCGACGGACCTCCATTTTTCGTTGCCACAATTGGCAAACCACATGCCATTGCCTCTATTATAGATAGCCCAAATGGTTCGTAGAGAGCTGGATTACAAAAAACAGATTCCCTATTAGAAGCGATTCTGTAAAGTGACGCCAACTCTTTTTGACCGTTTATATCTAAGAAGAAGACATGATCGTTTAACTTTTCTTTATCGATCAAGCTTATCAGCGTTTCAAACACGGATCTTTCGGGACTGTCGAGGTTCTTGTACTCTTTGTACACATCTTTCATTCCCCGAACCACTATTAAAAAATTAGCGTGTTCTTTTAGCCATTCGTCTTGGGCATAGGCTTTTAAAGCTGAAATGTGATTCTTTTTTGCGTCAATACGGCTTGATAGAATTATCAAAGGCAATGCAAATCTTCGAGCATTTGTATGCTTTTTAATGATTTTATCAAGCTTTTTCTCGACAAAATGGTCTTCAATCAAAAGATTTTGATTGAAGATTTTCAAATTCACACCTGGAGATATGACTTTGAATTTTTCTTCTTCTTCAACATCTATCCATCCTGTGCCTAGTTTGTGCGAATA
>WGFY01000067.1 GCA_015491995.1 Mesoaciditoga sp. | reverse complement strand
GGTATACCCTATATCCTAATTCATCCAGATATGAGATGTCCAACCAAATTCGGATACATTCCAGATGCCGGTTCATTTGCCCAAATGATCAAATCAACCACTGGGAAAGATCCTATCTGGACTGGTGGAAAGCCAAACGTTGTTATGATAGAAGAAATGGTGAGGAAATACGATGTAGATCAAAATGAAATTGTCTATGTTGGTGACAGACTCTACACGGACATGGAAATGGCTCGAAAGTCTAAAATATTTGGTTTCCTCGTTTTAACAGGTGAAACTTCCTTGAAAGAATTTCAAAAATATCAAAAAGAGGAAAAAGGCCTTGAGAAGATATTTGCTATACCCGACTTGAATTTTTTGAAAGCTTTTTTGTCTTCTTAAAGCTTCATCAGAGATTTGAAAAAAAGAGTCAAAAAGGCTGACGCTGAAATTCTTGAATACATAAGGTAGCTGTTCCCAATCAGAACAACATACACAAAGAGTACTATGTTGAACCACAGGATGAACCGAATGAATGAGTCAATTTCAAGTGCAAATGTTATCTCGAATTGGATTTAGCGCAGCGGCTTGTGATGAAAGTCATCTCGCTCGAACGAACGGTCATCCTGAAAGTTTCGAAGAAACTATTCAGGATCTCTAATTAAGATAACGGTGCGAAACAAAGATTCCGGCTCAAAGGCCGGAATGACGAAAGGCATTTCAAAAATGACGAAGTGAATGATTAGAGGCAATTCACCACTATCACAAACTTGCAAATGGGCAGAAGAAGCAATATATTGTAGTCTTGTACATAGGCTGTGTTAAAATGGAAATGAAGGTTTTGTGAATTGAGGTGTTGAAAAAATGAGAATTAAATACAGGATTTTTACCGAAAAAGAAGCGGATGGTGGATATCATGCTTGGTGCCCAGCTTTGCCAGGTTGTCATGTTCAAGGTGAAACGAAAAAAGAAGCTTTGAATAATTTACAAGATGCGATAAAACTGTATATAGAATCCTTGAAAGATCATGGAGAACCCATTCCACAAGATGTTGAAGAAGATAACATTGAGGTGGAAGTTTGAGTCCTTCTTTCAAAAACATAACTTCTCGTGATATTGTAAAAGTTTTACATAAAATCAATTACATTTGCTATCCCGATTGGATGTAGCACAGTAACTTGTGATGAAGGTCATCCCGGTCGAACGAACGGTCATCCTGAAAGTTTCGAAGAAAATATTCAGGATCTCTTATAAGATAACGGTGCGAAACAGAGATTCCGGCTCAAAGGCCGGAATGACGAAAGTGTGAATTAGATTCAAGGAAAAATACACAAAAGATTTGAAAGAGTCAAAAAGGCTAACTCTGCCTCTAATAGGAATCCGTCGCGAAGTGGCAGAAGAGGTGGTGGAAGTGTTTCAACGTCTTGATTTTTTAAAGCCGGCTCGTAGTGTGGCATCATCTTGAACTTCATGAAATGTAACATCATTCCACTTTTTTTGTTCATATCTTAATTTTAAGACTCTACATTACTTTTCGGTCATTTCATATTCACCGAAGCTTGACAAAAGTAAAGTGTTGATCTATAATGCTAAATAACGAGTGGAGAGAAGAAGAGAAACCACTGAGGTATATTTGAGTGGGTTTCTTTTTTTTTTCAAAAAAAATTCTAAAGAAGGTGGAAAGATGGTCGGAAAGAAAAGTTTTTTTTCATCGCATTGGTTAAGCAGATTAGATGAGTACACGTTACCTCCTCATATGCTTTTCGGATTCGACTCAATTGCCAAAGCTGGAGGAGTTGCAAAAAAAATATCTAAAAATGAAGATGTTATTGTCGTAACGGATAAAGCTCTAATGAACATTGGACTTGTGGACGACTTGCTTTTATCTTTGAAAGAAAGTGGATTTAAAGTTGATATTTACGCACCTGATGCAATTGAACCGACGATCGATCAAGTTCATAAGGTTATAGAAGAGGCATCAAAAAAAGATTATGGTCTTGTGATTGGAATAGGTGGTGGTAGCAGTTTAGACCGTGCAAAAATGGCAGCTTGCTTTGGTGGAAGCCAAGAAAAAATAGAAGACTACCTTGCACCAAGTACGAAGCCTATTGAAAGTTCAAAACCCAAGATGCTCATTCCAACAACTTCAGGGACAGGTAGTGAAGTTTCCAACACGGCTGTCGTAATAGTCCCAGAAAAATACGTTGGAACGGCTAAAACATGGATAACTGGCGATCCTGTACTTGCAGAATCTGCCATCATCGATCCTTCTTTGATGATGAAACTTCCACCAACGGTCACAGCCAACACGGGTTTCGATGCTTTAAGCCATTGTGCAGAAGGCGTTATATCCAAACAGGCAAATCCATTCTCAGATGCGTTAGCGCTTGAGGGAATTAGGCTCACGACAAAAAATTTAAGAGCGGCTTATCACGAAGTTGAAAACCCTGAAGCAAGATGGAATATGGCGTTGGCAGCTGCCCTTGGAGGAATGGTCATAAGCTTCGGATGGGTTGCTGGACCTGCCACACTTGGCCATGCTGCTTCTGAAGGTATCTCACCTAAATATAACATTCCTCATGGTGCGGCATGTGCGGTTTTACTTCCTTATGTGTACTGGTTCAACCTTCCAAATGACTACACTCAAAGAAAACTTTCGTTGATCGCTGATGCCATGGGAGTCGACACGTGCAAAATGTCAACAAGGAAAGCGGCTGAAGCGGCGATCGAAGCCACGTTCAATCTTATGGAAGATCTTGATATTTCAACTGATCTCAAGTCTTATGGTATGAAAAAAGAGGATATACCAATTATCTCTCAATACATATTGGAGCGCTCTGAAAAAATGTACTCTATGTCTGCATACAATCCAAAGAGAGCTTCTCTTGAAAACTTGGAGAATTTTTTTGAAGTGGCCTATGAAGGAAGAGAGAGGGTAGAACAGTTACTTTCGAAAAGAAATTGGAAGTGAACGAAATGAACGAACTTTATGGATACGCCGGAAAGATGTTGAGAATAAATCTCAGCAAAAAAGAGTTTGAAATGGAAATGCTCGATCCTGGCGATGCAAGAAAATATCTTGGGGGGGCAGGACTCGCAGCCAAAATACTTTACAGCGAACTTCCCAAAGGAATGGAGCCTTTGTCTGAAGAGAGCAAACTTATATTTGCAACAGGGCTGCTAACGGCAACAGCTGCTCCTGGATCTGGGAGCGTGGATTTATGTTTTAAATCCCCCTTAACTGGAATTTGGGGAGAGTCGAGAAGCGGCAGCGATTGGGGACCAGCTTTGAGAAAAGCCGGATATGATCTTTTGATAGTTGAAGGGAAAGCAAAAGAGCCTGTGTATCTGACAATTGACAACGATAAGATAGAATTCAAAGCGGCGGAACCTTTGAAAGGGCTTACATCGTACGAAAAAACGTCCTTCTTGAAAAAAGAGCTAAGTGAAGACTTTGAGATCGCATCCATAGGTCCGGCTGGAGAAAAAATGGTGCTTTATTCGAGCGTAATGTTCGGAGACGGATCTCGAGCTGCTGGAAGAACAGGTGCTGGTGCCTTGATGGGATCAAAAAATTTACTCGCAATTGCCATTAAGGGAAATGGAAAAATTCCAATCTTCAAACATGACGAGTTTTACGCGGAATGTCGGAAATCATCTCAAAAACTCCTAAGCGATCCGGATAACTCAGGTTTTAAGTTGAATGGGACAATTGGCGATCTTGGGAAGTGCGATGAAGCGGGTGACTGGCCGACGAAGAATTGGCGTTCGAATTCGTGGGGAAAAGGCGGAAGACTGTACGAAGAATTCAAGAAAAACAATTTAGTTGGTCCACATGGATGCTACAAAGGATGTATACTTTTTTGTGGAAGAATAGCAAAGGTGGATTCCGGCAAATGGAAGACACCTGTTCACGAGGGCTCTGAATATGAATCCATATCCGCATTTACTTCTTTCATAATGAACGATGATATGGATGCAGCGGTTCATGCCACTTATCTTTGCAACGCATACGGGCTTGATACCATATCAACAGGAGCCGCAATAGCGTTTGCGATGGAGTGCTATGAGCGTGGCATCTTGACCAAAAACGATTTTGACGGACTCGACATGAGTTGGGGAAATATGGAATCCACGATTGAGATGGTCAAAAAGATTGCAAAACGTGATGGAATAGGAAACACTCTTGCAAATGGTGTAAAACGCGCATCACAAACCATTAAGGGTGGATCAGAAGAGTTTGCAATCCACGTTAAGGGATTGGAAGGCGCAGCTCATGATCCACGATCGGGAAAGGCGTTGGCTTTAACTTACGGAGTAAGTAATGTAGGAATGAGCCATATCCATCCCATTGAGGGGATGGCTTACGATGCTTACAAAGTGGACTTTGGATTGATACCTTATGGATTAAAAGATCCAAATGATGTTGACAGGTTTGAAGAAGTTGGAAAAGGACGCGCTTCCAAGATTCTACATGATTTCGGGATAATTCCAGACGTAATAGGGCTTTGCAAATTTTATATTTACGCTGGTTTAACTCCCGACGATATATCCAAACAAATTTCCACACTTACCGGTTGGGAAATAGATGGGCAAGAATTGCTGAAAGTGGGAGAAAGGATATACAACCTTCAACGGATGTTCAACGTAAGAGAGGGAATAAATCGAGAAGACGATCAGCTTCCAAAAAGGGTAAAAAGCATTCCAGACTTTGGAAAATATGCATCTGTTTCAAAGAGTGCCATAGGAAATTACGATGCGATGCTTGACGAGTACTATGAGGCGCGCGGATGGACTGAAGACGGTATTCCAAGAAAAGATAAGTTAAAAGAGCTCGGACTGGAGTGGATGAATGGTTGAAAGTAAAGAAGTTTAAACTGAGGAAGAGATAAGGAAAAGTTTTTATGGTTGTATATAATGCCTAAATGGCAAATTCAAATGGAGGTGGTTTTTGTGTGGCGTAAGGTGTTGCTAGTAGGAATGGTGATGACTTTGGCAGCTTCTTTGTTGGTAGCTGCCCCTGTAACCATTAGATTCTGGCATGCTATGAACGGTCCGTTAGGACAGATGGTTCAGAAGCTTGTTAATGAGTTCAATCAAACTCATCCGAATATAGTGGTTAAGGCGGACTATGCGGGTTCATACAGTGAAACTCTTAGCAAAACTATCGCGGCGGTTAAAGGTGGAAATCCACCAGATATTGTTCAGATTTATGATATTGGAACTCAAATGATGATCGACAGTGGAATAATAATTCCTCTTCAAAAATTCATAGATGAGGACAAAACGTTTGATGTAAACACTTTGATCCCACAAGCAAGAGGTTATTACACGGCAAATGGGAAGCTCTATAGTTTGCCGTTTAATTCTTCCAATCCTGTTATTTACTACAACAAAACACTCTTCAAAAAAGCTGGTTTAGATCCAAATAATCCTCCTACAACATGGAGTCAGTTCAAAGAAGCATGTAAGATGTTGACGATCAAAAACAGCAAGGGAAACACCGTTCAATATGGATTTACATCAGGCGTCATAGGATGGTTCTTCGAACAATACATGGCCGTTCAAAATGCTTTGATGTTCAACAACGAAAATGGAAGAGTTAGCCGTGCCACAAAAGCTATTTTCGATGATCCAGCTGGGTTAAGAATTTTCAATTTCTGGAACGATCTAATTCAATCAGGCGTCATGATCAACGCAGGTCCTGGTTGGGATAACGCAAATGGAATATTTGCTTCTCAAAAAGCCGCTATGCTTCTTGACTCAACATCTGATGTTGGAATGATGTTGAAACAAGGAAAAGAAGGACATTTCGAAGTTGGAGTCATGGCACTTCCACATCCGAATGGAGTCCCCTACGGTGGCGTCATAATCGGAGGAGCTAGTTTATGGATGATCAACACTCATAACACACAAAGGGAGCAAGCCGCATGGGAATTCATAAAATGGCTTGAAAGTCCAAAACAACAGGTTCAGTGGAGTAAAGGCACAGGTTATTTCCCGATAAACAAGAATGCTCTAACGAGAATAATGCACGAAGGTTTTTACGCCGAACATCCACAATATTTGACAACAGTTTTCCAACTCCTCATGTCGAATGTTACGCCGGCTACAAGAGGTGGTATAGCAGGTCCATTCCCGCAGATAAGAGCCACAGTCGAAAAAGCTTTGAGCAAAATGTTCAATCATGAAATGACGCCATCTCAAGCTTTGAAATGGGCTCAAGACCAAGCAAATCAGGAATTACAAGAATATAATTCTCTTTACCAGTAAAAAAATGAAGATGGGGTACAATGTTGTACCCCATCTTTTCATATTGTGAGGTGAGTGACTTGACGAGAAAACTAATTTCTTATTTATTGTTGGTACCAACTTTTCTGATCATAGGACTTTTCATATATTATCCGGCTGTTTTAACCTTTCAAAAGAGTGTTTATAGGGTTAGCCCTTTTGGAAACAGGAATATTTTTGTGGGACTCGGAAACTTCAAAACTCTTTTTACTTCTCAAAGTTACATCCAAGAGATGTGGACAACTTTATTATTCGTTGCGGTGACGATCACAGTAGGTCTTACCATTTCGCTCCTTTTTTCTTTGCTGTTGAATGAAAAAGTGCCTGGAATCGGAATATTCAGAACGATCGTTTTTTCACCTTATGCAATATCTCCCGCAATAGCCGGCATGCTTTGGTCATTTTTACTGAATCCGGTGGTGGGATATGTCAGTTATGTTCTTTTGAATTTATTTGGTATCCAATCTCATTGGATGACCACCTATCCAGCCGCTTTGATAGCTGTAATGGTGGCAACCGTGTGGCAAAATCTTGGTTTTAACATAATATTTTTCCTGTCTGGATTACAAGGAATTCCCAAAAGTTACTACGAAGCGGCCACAATCGATGGAGCTGGTGCCATAAAAAAGTTTTTTAAGATCACACTTCCATTGCTTTCTCCAATAACCTTTTATCTTGCGATAATGAACATCACTTTTACCATGTTCACAGTTTTTGGAGTCATAGACATAATGACGCAAGGAGGACCGGGAAACAAAACAACAACTTTGATTTATCGTTTATACAGAGACGGTTTTATTTATTTCAGGACTGGTATGGCTTCCGCAGAATCAGTTATTCTTATAGTCATAATGGCAATAGTGACGTTTGTTTACTTTAGATTCGTTCAAAGGAAGGTGCATTACAGATGACAAAAAGAACGAAGAGAACTTTAAGAGTGGTTGTTGTTGAGATAGCGTTGATAGTCATGTCAATTGCGATCCTATTGCCCATATTGCTTGCAATAACCATGAGCTTTAAAACATCGGGAGAAGTTTTTTCATATCCACCAAAGATCTTTCCGCATACCTTCTATTTCCAAAATTACATAAAAGTTTTTCAGAATATCAATATGGGAAGATTTTTGCTTAACAGTTTTATAATGGCCTCTATAATAATGGTTGGAAAGACCTTCTTCGGTGTGCTTGGAGGATACGCTTTTGCCAATTTTAAGTTTAAAGGCTCAAGAATTCTTTTTGGAATACTTTTTTTAACGTTGTTCATGCCTGCCGAACTACTGATGGTTGTCCCACTGTTCAGTTTGATGAGGAGTTTTCACTGGATCAACACTTTTTGGGCGTTGACTATCCCGTTTTTGGCAAGCGCGACTTCAACATTTTTGATGCGTCAACATTTCATGACCATTCCCAAAGATTTAGAAGATGCGGCCAGAATAGATGGAGCCGGTCCAATGAAATTTCTTTTCCAAATTCTCGTTCCAATTTCAAAATCCATGATCGGTGCCGTTGCCGTGATCAATTTCGTTTACGCTTGGAATTTGTACTTATGGCCGTTGATAGCGACTAATAGCAACAGTATGAAAACGGTTCAAATAGGGTTGAAGATGCTTATGAGTAATCAATCAACTAATGACTGGGGAGTGATAATGGCTGGAACGTTGATCGCTTTGGCACCTGCGCTGCTTCTCTTCTTTTTCGTTCAAAAACTGTTCGTACGAGGAATTGCATCAACAGGATTGAAAGAATGATAAACGATGAAATGTCTTGAGCATCTGAGCTGAAAGAACAAATTCAACAAGAAAATATGATATACTCCCTGAAGTTGCGGAAAATAATCAAAAGCCATACAGTGTATGTGTGGCTTTTGATTATAAGAGAAAGAGTGCAGACGATTGGGGAAATGCGAATGTTTTCCATAAAAAAAGAATTCAATCTGTATCATCTCTTTTCAAACAACTTTTCAATACTCATGTATTTGTTAGTGTCATCCATTAACTCTGTTGCAGCACATTGGGGGCTCTCTTACGTAATGATAGGCCTTATAAACTTGGGAGGCGGACTTTCTTACATAAGTGCAAGCCTTCTTTTAGGAAGATTAGGAGATCGGATTGGACACAAGAGAATATTGATCGTGGCCACCCTTTCTTTTTCTATTTTCAACGTTTTCGGTTTTTTTTGGTCTAATGTTGTAGAATTGTTCATATTTGCCACTGGACTGAATTTTTTCTTCGGAACGTTCTTCCCTCAAATAGAAGGAATACTGTCAAAAGAAGAAAGACTTCTCGGGATAGATCCTGCCAACACCATAAATCGTTTTACCATTTCTTGGAGTACAGGTAACATAATAGGCATGGCCATGGGCCCTTTTCTAATAATGAGATTCCCTTATTTGATCTTTAGCTACGGAATCATTTTGAATTTGGCAGCGTATTTTATCTTGAGGAAAGATTTCTCAAAACGTGGCGAATCGATATCGTTTGATCCGTCTTCAAAATTAAAAAAGCCATCTAATTCTGTGGACTTTCCCAAAATAGGCCTTTACAGAAGAGTTTACAGAATAACCTTGGTAATGATGGGACTTGTTTACGCTGCAGTCCTCTCGCTTTTCCCCAAAGTTATAAGTATGAGTGGGATGCCGATTGCTCTTAGTGGTTTTATCGTCGTTGGTGGAAATATAGGTGTCTTTTTGACATTTATTTTAATTGGAAAAGTTAAAGTATGGGTTGGAAAACCTAAAATTGCCAGCCTTTTTCTCTTGGCTTTCCCGGTGATGATCTTTTTCATCTTCATTTCACCAACCCCTATGATCTTTTTCGCGATAGCGTTCCTTGCCGGTGTAAGTTACGCAGTTCCTTACACTTACGCTATATTCTACGGGTTGAATTCTCCTGATGGAGATCAAGGCAAGCAGGGAGGTTTCCACGAAGCCATAATGGGCATGATTTGGGGAATTGGACCAATTCTTGGAGGACTGACGATACAGTTATCAGGAGGTCTAATTGGACTGGGCTTCATGGCAATTTTGATTTCAGTGGTGATCTTCTCAATGCAATTCAAATTCGTGAAAATCACAGATAAAGTTTGAATTTTGACGGCTAAAATATGATATACTTGGAAAAGTGAAGTGGATAGAGAATAAGAGAAAGCCACGCAGTGTTCTGTGTGGCTTTTTTCTTTTTTTGGAGGTGAAGATTTTGAAAGTTGCCGTAATTGGTGCGGGGATAGTTGGATCCCTAATTGCAAGAGAGTTCACAAAGTATGAAATAGATGTGGAGGTATTCGAAAAACTTCCAGATGTTGGTTGGGGTATCACGAAGGCAAATTCCGGTATTCTTCACGCCGGATACGACGACGAGCCTGGCACTTTAAGGGCCAAATACTGTGCAAAAGGAAATGAAATGTACGATCGGCTTTCAAAAGATCTAAACTTTGAACTCAAACGTATCGGCTCGCTTGTTTTGGCATTCAGCGAAGAAGAACTGAATATTTTGAAAGAATTGGAGAAACGTGGTAAAGATAACGGTGTAAAAGGGTTAAAAATTCTTAACAGGATAGAATCTTTAGAAGTGGAACCAAATCTTTCAAGAGAAGTCATCTCCGCTCTTTACGCACCAAGCGCAGGGATAATAGCGCCTTGGGAAGCGGCACAGGCGGCGATTGAAAATGCCGTTGAAAATGGTGCCATGCTCCATCTTTCAACTGAAATCAAGAACATAAGTAATGAGAACAATCAATACGTACTTGATACGTCTAATGGAGAATTTCAATTTGATATGGTAATAAACGCTGCCGGTCTTTGGGCAGATGATCTTGCTGAAAAAACAGGTGTGAAGGTTTCACCTCTTCATCCTCGAAGAGGTGAATACATACTTTTAGATCAGCCGGGTGTGGTAAGAACCGTGATTTTTCCAACCCCGTCCGAAGCTGGAAAAGGAATACTCGTTCTTCCAACAGTTCACGACACCGTTTTGCTTGGTCCTACCTCGCAAGACCTACCACCTACTCAGAAGGAATCAACAAAGACAACTTTTGATGGGCTGTCAAAAATTGTTAAAAGCGCTCAAAAACTTGTTCCAGCCGTTAACATTTCAAAAACCATACGAACTTTTGCTGGATTAAGACCAGAGAATGATATAAAAGATTTTGTACTTAAGCGTGAAGGTAACATGATGCATGTGGTTGCGACGCGCTCACCTGGGTTAAGTTCAGCTCCCGCAATAGCAAAAGATATCGTGAACGACATGCTTGGTGATCTGGAAATAAAAAAGAGATCGGACTTCAACCCACATAGGGCGCCGTTGGTAAAAGTGATTGAAATGAGCGATAAAGAAAGAGAGAACATAATAGCCAAGAATCCATCCTATGGAAGAGTGATATGCCGTTGCAATCATGTTACTGAAGGAGAAGTTGTCGATGCAATCAGACACGGTGCACGTACGCTTGATGGAATAAAATTCAGAACAACGGCTATGTTCGGTAGATGTCAAGGATCTTTTTGTACGGTGAAGATCATGAAAATCATGAAGAGGGAACTTGGGAAAAATTACGAAGAGATCCGTAAGAATCTCCCAAATTCTCAAATTGTGGATGGTGATGTCAGATGAAAAAGTTAAAATACGATGTTGTGGTACTTGGTGGTGGGGCAGCTGGAATGGGTGCCATAAATGGGGCTCTTTCACAAAATGTTTCTGTTCTTTTGATAGAGAGAGAGGCATCTACGGGTGGAGTTTTGAATCAATGTATACATAACGGCTTTGGAGTTCATGTGTTCAAGCAAGAGTTAAGCGGGCCGGAGTATCATGAGATGTACATGGAGAAGTTAAGCAGGTTTGATGCAATGTACGAAACGACCGTGCTCAACGTTGACGTGAAAAGCAACACTTTAAATACTATAAGCATATCCGGTGTGTACGAAATAAAGTACGGATCACTTGTGCTTGCAACCGGGGCAAGAGAAAGACCCTTCGAAGCTTTGAGAATACCTGGGTATAGACCTGCTGGAGTATTTACAGCGGGACTGGCACAACACTTTGTCAACCTCGAAAATCGTTTGCCAGGTCACAAAGCTGTGATCGTTGGGTCGGGAGACATAGGTTTGATAATGGCTCGTCGACTCACACTTGAAGGAGTTGAAGTTGAAGGTGTGTATGAGATCATGCCATATCAAGGAGGATTGACTAGAAACATAGTTCAGTGCCTTGACGATTTCAACATCCCTTTGCATCTATCCACCAGTATTGTGGAAGTACATGGCAAGGATCGGTTGGAAGGAGTAACAGTTGCGAAATTCGAAAACGGTCATCCCGTAAGAAAAACTGAAAGATTTGTAAAATGTGATACTCTCGTCGCGTCGGTAGGCTTGATCCCAGAAAACGATCTTGTCAACGAAACAATAGAGCTTTCAGATGGAAGCGGTGCTAATGTGGATGATCTGATGAGAACCAACATCTACAACGTGTTTGCCGCTGGCAACAACGTATGCATACATGATTTGGTCGACTTTGCCGCTGTCGAGGGAGAAATTGC
Organism: Mesoaciditoga sp.; assembly: GCA_015491995.1. Classification (GTDB taxonomy): domain Bacteria; phylum Thermotogota; class Thermotogae; order Mesoaciditogales; family Mesoaciditogaceae; genus WGFY01. Next base: position 17,140 of record WGFY01000067.1, on the reverse strand, counting down.
CGGTAAAAACGCGGCTCATGTTGCAAAAGGAAAAGAGCTTCCCGAAAGAATGGGTATCTTAAAAAAAGGAGAAGGCGTTGGATTGCTAAGCACGAAGTATACCATAGCCGCAGAGCCTTTCAAATTGTTTGTAAGAGTTAAAAAACCAATGGGTACGACTATTTTACGATTGAACGATCAAAAAATAAAAACGGTTTTAGCTGCCAAACCAAGCGAGATGATCGAGGTAAAGATGGATCCTTCAAGATACAACATGAAAGGAAATCTCATTCTTTCAGCAATGGAGGTGGATAAAATATGAAAAATGCCCCAAAAACGAAGATGATGGATATGACCTGCGTGGTTTGTCCAATAGGATGTCATTTGAAGGTCACTGTAGATGAGAATGGAAATTTTTTATCTGTTACGGGGAACAGATGTCCTCGAGGAGAAGCGTACGCAAAGGAAGAAATTACGGATCCAAAGCGTGTCCTTCCGACAAGCGTAAAAGTTATTGGAGGTGAGTTGCCACTTACTTCAGTTAGGACTGAGAAAGCCATTCCAAAAAGGTTGATATTCAGCGCCATGAAGGTTATAAAGTCTATTCAAGTAAACGCACCTGTGAAAAGGGGACAAATCATCTTAGAAAACATTCTTGACACAGGAGTGAACGTGATCGCCACCCGCACCGTTAAAAAACAAAACGGCAAATAAGAATCACTTTTAACTTATTCTAATTTGTATGGTCGAGTGTTAAAACTCAAAATGAAAAGTCCGCCAATTGGCGGACTTTTTCAATGTTTTCAACATGCATGTTTCACCTCAACGCTTACTTCGCTTTATCATTAAAAAATCGCTCATAGCTTTTTTCAAGGTGTTCCAGAGGATGAGCTTGACAAGCTTGAAAGGAGAGAGTTTTGGCCTGACAATCCGCCCATCATTCGTTCCATAGCTGTGTATTGTTGTATGTAATATGTTTGCTGCTCTTTGAGAAATCTTGCAGTTTGAACTATCTGTGAGTTTAAGCTCAACAATCTTGAGCCTAAGTATCCTTGAGTGGAAGCGTATTGATCTATTGAACCGTTGTACTGAGTGTAAGCGTATAAATTATCGTCTAACTGTTGAATAACACCTTTGCCGGCGTTGGGATCTCCAATTGAATTGGATGGATCGTTGGCAAAGAGTTCATAGACTTGTTGTGGATCATCTTGAAGTGCTTGAGTTAATTTATCTTTATCAATGGAAAGTGTACCAACCATCGTTTGATACCATCCAGACCCAACCGCTCCGGTACTTATACCTATGGAAGGCAAGCTGTCGTATTTTGAAAGCCCGGGAACCAATTGATAAACCATGTTCTTCATTTTCGAAAGTACGCCATCAAGCATTTCGTTATGATAAAGTGCCCCTTGGGCAGAACCACTTGTGGTTGTAGTTTGGCTTTTTGAAGGTTGCTGGGAATATTGTGTGTTTATCCAATTGACTATATTGTTAAACGAATTTACAAAATCCTCTATAGAGGACTCAGCGGTTGATGTGTCTTGAGATATTGACAACGTTACCGCAGAAGAAGAGGTCGAGTGCAAGTTCATCGTTACACCAGGCAGCACGTCTGTTATCGCATTCGTGGATCTCGCGTAAGTTGTCCATGTCGATCCACTGTCAGAACTTATTTCTATTTGGGCATTCTGCCCTGTACTTTGAGTTGCTGAACTACCCCATCCCAAGGTGCTTATAACATTTGTTGGATTAGCCGTATCAGCTTCGGCAGCCGTTATGGATACCGGTCCGCCGATATTCGATCTTAAGTACACCTTGTCCGCGTTAGAGTCATACCAAGCTGTGACGTTTGCACTTGAATTGTTGATGTTCGATATCAAAGTGTCAAGTGTTTGGGTGGAATCCACGGCAACTTGCACACCGTTGATCAAAATATTTCCCGAATTTATACCGAGGCTTGAAAGCTTGAACGACGTGCTAATGGCACCAAGATGTACGGTAGAAGAGATGGTTGTGTTTCCATTTGCATCGAGAGTTTGAGGGGCATTATCGAGATACATGGTCTGTAAAAAATTAGAGGTATCCGTTGGCGAGCCAACGTTTATAACCGCGCTTCCATTTCCAGTCAACACGAGCTTATCATCGGTGGAATCATAAGAAGCCGTAACTCCGGCTGAAGAGCTGTTTATGGCGTTTATCACATCATTGAGCGATTGACTTGATGGATCAACGCTGATTTGAACGCCGTTTATGGTGAAATAACCAGAGGTTACATCATTTCTCAGCACAAGACTACTGAGAGTTTTAGTCGGATCAATTGCGCTTCCAGTTGTTTTGGATGGATCAACAGTTGTGAAGGTGGCCATTTTGTCAACCTTGATCTGGTAATTTCCTGCGAGCGCCGTAGAGTTGGTAGTTGCATCTAAAACGGATGTATCGGAAACGTTAGATGATTTCGAAAGGAATGTAGATGATAATTCTAAGGTCATCAAAGACTGCCTGAATTTCTCAAGCATCGGCTTGAACTTCTCCTCAAGCACATTTTGTTCATTTTCAAGAGAGGTTTTTTGAGCTTCCAAGTTGTTAAGTGGCCCTTCCGATACACTCATGAGTTTTTTAATCATGGATTGCCAATCCATTCCGCTTGCCACTCCTGGCACGGAAAGTGGCATAGATAAATAATCGTTCACGTTTGAGCTTGTCGGATTGACATTCACATCATATCACCTCTTGACAATTCATACATGTTTGTCGATAAATAGCCCTAAAAGGGCATCAATGGCTTTTGCGAGTCGAACAGCTTCTTCTGGTGGAATTTGCCTAACAACTTCGCCATTGCTATTATTTATGATCTTCAAAACTATCATGTCAGGATTTTTCAATATCTCGTATTTGAAGCGCGTCTTAACGATCTTCTTCAGACCTTCCAGCTTTTTTGTTAGATCATGAAAAGCCTTCTTCGACGATACTGAATTTTTGTTTTCTTTATTTTGAGCATTTTCATTTTGAATCTTAACGCTACTAGATTGAGAAATGGCCTTAACATCGAGACTTTTTGGAGAATTCAAACTCTGAACTTTATCTATCATATCAATACCTCCAACAAAATTATCGGCAAAAATGCCCAAAACTTTAAATCAAATAGGATTTCATCAACAAAAGCCACAACAATGAAAATACAATTCCAGTAGAAGGACTCATGAACCACGATTTTGAAACTTTTCTATATCGGATAAATCTGTAAACAAGCATGGCCGCTATAGTTAAAGCCACATACCACCATTGCCAAGCCATTATGAATATGAACAACAATATACGCTCAAAATTTCCATCCGAATCTCCTGAAGATTCGGAAAGATAGCCAAGCCTTCTGAATATATCAGCAAAAACAACCGAAACGACCGTTAATCCTAAAAGATAATTCACGAAGGGAGGGCGAAGATAAGAATGTGTCTCAAGCCAACCTGCTAAAGGTAATGTGAAGATCAGCGCCACGGCCACGTTAACAAGTTCTGACAAAATATACCATGAATTCTTATCACTTCTTGATTTGATCAGAATCGATGCACTCATAAACAAGATGAAGAGTGTAACACTTAACAATCCAATCCAACTTGTCAAAAGATTGAAAGTAAGTGAAAGGGTGATCAAAACGGTCCAAATAAACGCTTTTTGAATTTCCTTTCTATCATGCTTGTAAATCAAAGAATTGTTAGAAAACCCGTAGTCCGAAGCGGTGTAGATAAGTAAAAAAAGATTGGGAATCATATTTTTTCCTCCTTATTGTGGAAGATTCCAAGACTTCTCTGTAAATGTCATCTAACCTGCGTGCCATGGTGTTCATAGACCAATGATCCGTAACATATTTTACACCATCGTTTGACATATTTTCTATAAGAATTGGATCTTTTAAGATCTTCAAAAGCGCGTTCACAAACGGAATCTTTTCGACCTTGTTCAGCAAAATGCATCCAACGCCATTTTTCAAAACGTCTTTTATGCCTTCCTTAGCTACCGCGACGACCGGCAACCCAGAAGCCAATGCTTCTAAAACGACTAATCCTTGTGTTTCGGTAACGGATGCAAATGCAAAAACATCGGATTGTCGATAATACTCAACAAGATGCTCTCTAGGAATGTATCCCGTCATTATGATGTGATCTTCTATCCCCATACGCGATGCCCTATGCAAAATTTCATGCATCTCAGGGCCATTTCCAACCATGATAAAAGTCGTGTTCTTAAATTCCGAGTGTAAAAGTGCAAAGGCACCTAACAGGAACTCCAAATTTTTTTCCTTTGCAATTCTACCAGCATACAAAATTATCTTTTGATTTTGAGGTATGGAATGACGTTCTCTTATGGAAAATTTCATAGGTCTTTGAAAATTTTCCACATCTATTCCAGTTGGCAAAACGTGTATTGGAACGGTTACACCGTAAGATGAAAGCTCTTCTTTTATCTTATTCGTTGGTGCTATAACGGCGTTAGTGGAATTGCAAAACCATGTACTGAACTCCTTGACGGCCTCTTCAGTTGGTCTGAACGGAAGAGGAACGTAGTGCCTGTACTCTGTAAGTAGCGTGTGATAGGTGTGAATATGTGGAATGCCAAGTTTTCCACTTATCCGCAACGCTTGGAATCCCATGCTGAAAGGTGCGTGAGAATGAACGATATCTACGTTCAATTTCATCGTTAAATTCAACATTTTGCGGGAAATGGGAATGGCGAATCTATGTTGAGGCTCCCAAAAAAATTTAAGACCGCTAACTTTGAAAGTCCTGCTCTCGTTTTTTGGAACCATGGGTGCAAAGACATACACTTTTTCTCCTAAATTTTCAAGATACTTTTTGAAAAGACTCACGGATGTTGCAACTCCATTTACTTGTGGGATATAAGTATCTGTCATCATACCAATATTCAAACCATCCACCCCCTAAAAAAGGCATATAGACATATGAAGAAGATAACATCTCGAGTGATTCTAACGATTACAGTGTAAAGCATACCGTATCCCATCGAGCTTCTTACCAAATAAAATTCAAGAATAACTGACCAAGCAATTGGAATGAGAAAAAGAATCGTTGCCCATCTGTAAAACAAAGACATGGAAAAGATCCATCCACTCATAATGTGAGGCATTAAAACATAAGGAAAACTTAACCCTATAACCTTCCCGCTTTTCCCCACGATTATGTGAAGTGCTATGGCAAATGCACAATAAAGAAATAATATCCCAAGAAGAATCACTGAAAACATCAAATATCCACTAAAAAACGGAATGCTCTTCAAGGTGGGAAAAAGAATTAGAACGTTTGTGAACCACAAAATCAAAATTGGTATCAGTGTCCCAATAGGGTTGAATCTTTCCGTTTTGAAAAATATTCTTGGTGAGAAGATGACATTGAATATCTTATCCACTTTCTTTCCCCCTAATCATTTTAACCAATGAATCCGCCAATTTATTTTCGGCACGCGGAACCCAATTGATGGATACGTTTATTTCACTCATTAGCCCTTTTGTTCTTGACCATAATGGAATTATACCAGCTGCTTTTACTTTGTATTCTCCATTTAATTGTTTGACCACCAATTGGCTGTCACTGAATATCGATATCTCCTTAGTGGCAAATTTCTCTTTAACGTATTTCAAAGCCATGATCACAGCCTTGTATTCGGCTTCGTTGTTAGTTGCGACACCAATGTATTCCGAATGAATGCATATTGTTCTTTTGTTCTTCTCTACGACAAAAGCAGAAGCCGCGGGTCCTGGATTTTTAAAAGCTCCTCCATCTGTTCTGATGATAACGTCGTTCAAAATTTTTCACATCCTTTTTCGAAGAGAACTCAATGATGTTATAATTATACCAGGAGTTGATGAAAATGCATGAAGTTGCGAGAGTTTTGAAGGTTGAAAAACGTATGTTGGAAGTGAAAACATTTTCTGGTGGAAGCGATTCTACGTGCAGTTCATGCGCTTTAAACACGGTTTGTGGATCAAAGAAAATACACGTTACCAATCCTAAAGGATATGATATAAAAATAGGAGATATGGTAGAAATCGATATACCAGAACGCGTGAGCGTCTCAGCCCTTTCCGGTCTTTTATACGGCATTCCAGTCATAATAATATTAGCCGTATCCATGATGTTGAGATATGGGTTAGGACTTGGTGATTATCTATCGTTGGGTATTTCTGGAGGAATAGTAGGATTTTACTATTGGTTTTTGAATGGATACTCTAAAAGAAATTCGGCAAGGTTTTCACCATCCGTTGTGAAAAAGATCAGCAAGGTGATCATGCAGTAGATTTACATTTCCTTTTGCTTTCGAGAAATAGAATTATTTGGAGGTGCAGCTGTGCACGTACTTTACTCAAGGGAACAACTTCAAGAGAGAATAAAGAAGTTGGGCAAGGAGATAACTCAATCCTACAAACCATTGACAAAGGAGATAGTCGCCATTTGCGTTCTTAAAGGCGCGGTGCATTTCTTCAGCGATCTCGTGCTGGAAATAGGAATGGATGTTTCTTACAGCTTCGTTCAAGTTTCAAGCTATTCCGGGGCTGGAACCACAGAACGTGTTAGAGTGAAATCTTGGCTTGATGAGAGCATAACCGGAAAGCATATCTTGGTGGTTGAAGACATTGTAGACACAGGGATTACACTCAACTACATTTTGAAATACTTTTCAAAATACGATCCAGCCAGTTTAAAAGTGGTAACTCTATTTGAAAAACAGGCCCATCGAAAAATCGAGATTCCCGTCGATTTTGTCGGTTTTCATATAGAAGACAAATTCATTCTTGGATATGGGTTTGACTACGATCAAAAGCATAGAAACCTTCCTTACGTGGGATATGTCGATGCGTAAGGGGCAAGTGACAATTTTGCTCATCGGGATTTTGATGGCAGTTACTTTTGGAGTAATGGGGTTTTTCGCGAGAAATCAGGTGAATGAGATAGAGCTTCAGCGTATGGGAATCGATTCCGTTGCGACATCGATTTGTGTGCAACAGCCTTCAATAATTTTAAAATTCACCCTTCCAAGTGGGAAGTAGCATGCTTTTTGAGGATTTTGTGGATACTTCTGAATCTTTATTCAAGCTGGCTCTGAAAGATCGGACTAAGCTAAGGGAAATCGAAACTTTTATGAAAAGTTCTCTTACCAGCGTTAACGATGTCCATGAAAGTTCGTCAGATAGATTTGAGAAGTTCTGCAAGTATTTTTTGGGAATGTCCAAGCTTCCACAGGAACGTGCCGAGACGCGTTTGAAAAATGGCATGGTGATGATCGAAAAGCTCAGAAAAGAGAACTTGACCGCCCTTCCTCCCATTCCACAGAAACAGATAGATCTTGATGCTCCAGTGAAATTCGCAAAAAAAGTTGGACCCTTCAGAGAGGAAAAACTCTTTAGAATCGGAATCACCACTGTAAGGGATCTGCTCTACCACTTTCCACGATTGTACGATGACTGGCGCCATCCACTTAGCATTCTGAATTTGAGAGTTGGTGAGAGGGTTTCGGCAATTGCCGAAGTCGTAAACGTTGAGAAGCGTAGGGTAAAAGGGTACACGATAGTTACCGCAATAGTGACGGATGGCTTTTCAAACATGTATCTCGTTTGGTTCAACCAAGATTACGTCTACGAAAGAATTCAAGATGCCAAGAATTTGGCTTTCAGTGGAATTGTCAAGAACAATTACGGACAATTTCAAGTTGTTTCTCCAGATTTCGAGGTGGCTGACGATTCTCCACCGAAAATCACTCCAATTTACGATCTAACCGCTGGCATATCTCAAAAGATGATGCGCTTGATGATAGAAACTAACATTTCCTTTGTTCATCTGATCAAAGAACCTCTACCTCAGTACATCATCGAAAAAAGAAATCTGTTAGGCGTAAAAAAAACTGTTTACGGGATTCATTTCCCCAAAAGTGAATATCACATGAGAGAATCCAAAAGAAGACTTGTTTACGAAGAACTCTTCCTTCTGGAGGCCTCACAGCTTATGACAAGGCTGAAATTTCAATCAAAAGGTGGAATTCCGAAAAAATTTCAGGGGAAGCTCTCTCAAAAATTCATAGAATCCCTTCCTTTTAAATTGACAAACGCACAAAAACGCGCAATTTCTGAAATAGAACACGATCTCTCAAAGCCAATTGCCATGAACAGGTTGCTTCAAGGGGATGTTGGAAGTGGGAAAACCGTAGTTGCAGAAAGTGCAATGCTTCACGTCATAGAGAGCGGTTTTCAAGTGGCTTTCATGGTTCCAACGTACGTGCTGGCAAGTCAGCATTACGAAAGATTGAAAGCAGATCTTCAAAGTCAAGACATAACGATAGAGCTTTTGACAGGATCGACCTCTCCTTCTGAAAAATCAAGAATAAAAGAATCCATTTCACGAGGAAATGTAAAGATAGTCGTTGGAACCCACGCCTTGATTCAAAAAGACGTATCTTTCAACAACCTCGGACTTGTGATAATAGATGAGCAACACAAATTTGGTGTAAAACAAAGGGAAGCTTTGATGTCAAAAGGGAAAGCTGTGGATACATTGGTTATGACCGCAACTCCTATTCCAAGAACCCTTTCGATGACCTATTATGGTGATCTTGATGTAACCGTTATAGACGAAATGCCCGTTGGAAGAAAGAAACCAAAAACCTTGTTGGTTAGCAACTCAAGAAGGGACGAAGTTTTTGAATTTGTAAAAAAAGAAATAAGTAAAGGGACAGGTGTTTTTTGGATATCCCCTTTGGTGGAAGAATCCGATAAGATCGATGTGAAAGCGGCTAAAGAAATATACGAAGAGTTCGTAAAGGGACCTTTTTCAAATTACAGTGTGGGGCTTTTACACGGCAAGATGCCTTCTGAAGAAAAAATAAAGGTTATGGAACGTTTTAGGAAGAAAGAAGTCCAGATCCTTGTTTCCACCACTGTAATAGAAGTGGGAATAGATATTCCTCATGCGAATATCATGGTAATAGAGCATCCCGAAAGATTTGGCTTGGCGCAGCTTCATCAGCTTAGAGGGCGTATAGGGCGTGCTGGAGATAAGTCATATTGTTTTCTTATAACCACTGGTACAGAAGTTGAGAGATTGCGCTATTTCGTACACACATTTGATGGTTTTTCACTTTCTGAATACGATTTAAAACTTAGAGGACCAGGAGAATTTTTGGGAACACGCCAGCATGGTTTGCCAGAGTTCAAGATTGCGGATTTGTTCAAAGATGCGGATGTGCTCTTTGAAGCTCGAGAAGATGCGAAGGAGTTGTTGAACGGTGATCCAAATCTCGATTCCCACCCAGACTTGCTTGAAGAGATAAGGAGAAGATATGGGGAAAGAGTGAAATTCGTGGAGGTTGGATGAAGTGAAAATAACAGGTGGAAAATTCAAAGGGATAGCCATATCATCCGTTTCAGACAGAAGGACGAGATACACACCGGCAATGGTAAGGGAAGCTTTGTACGATATAATAGATGTCTCAGAAAAAAACGTTTTGGAATTGTTTGGAGGGAGTGGTATTGTTTCTGCAGAGGCCTTAAGCAGAAATGCAAAAGGGATCACCATTGTAGAAATCTCTCGTTCTTCCTGTGCCACGGTTAGAAAGAACATCGAAAAGATCCACGCTGAGGCCGTCATTTTGAGTGTTGATTTCAGAATAGCGCTGAAAAGACTTGGCAACAAAAAGAGGGAATTTGACATCGTTTTTGCCGATCCACCATTTAAAACAGGCCTTTTGTTTGAAGCATTCAAAGAGCTGGACAAACATTTCAACCTCATAAAGATGAATGGTATGGCCATAATAGAATCTTTTGAAAAAGAATTGCCTCCATTAAATGGAAAAAACCTATTTCTTTATTCTCGGCGGAAATACGGCGACATCGTGTTGAGTTTCTACAAAAGAGGTGTAGATATTGAGAATAAAAGTGGTGACTGATAGTTCTTGCGATCTTCCACAGGCTTTGATCGAGAAATACGATATCGAGGTCGTGCCGTTGGATATCATTTTAAATGGGGAAAAAACCGCGATGACTCCTGATGAAATCATAAAAAAAATAGATGAAGGTCAAAATGTCAAAAGCTCTCAAGTTACACCGTTGAAGTTCAAAGAAGCCTATTCTCTAATACTTAAAAAATACGATGGGATAATCTCCATTCATTTGTCATCGAAGCTAAGTGGAACTTACAACAGCGCCGTTTTGAGTGCAAAAGATTTTGGAGAAAAAATCGAAGTTGTTGACTCATTAAGTACATCAGCGGCGCTTGGTGCTTTGGTTTTAAAAGCGGCCGAATTGTCTTCTGATGGAGATGATTTGAAAAAGATCTCAAACAAACTTAGAGAATTTCCAAAAAGTATTGAAACGATATTCGGCATAAAAGTCATAAATAACCTTGTAAAAGGGGGAAGAGTTGGTCCAATAGTTGGAAAATTAACAAATCTTTTCAACGCAAAGCCCATTTTAAGGGGCATTGATGGAGAGATAAAGCTTTACAAAGTGACACTTGGATTTAAAAGAGTACTTAAAGAAATAACGAATTTTATAAACACTCATAACGTGTTAGACGAGCGAATAATCTTGGCACATGTTCATGCTGATGAGGATGTTGAATACATAAAGAACCATGTTAGTACCAAAGTTTTGTCCTGCCATGCAGGGCAAATTATAACCATACATGGAGGATATGGATTCGTACTTGTGGGCTTTATCAGCGCAGATTCCAATGGATTTCATAAGAATATGACTTTTTCGGAATGAGAAGTATCTTCTTACAAAGGGCACACATATTTTGTCCGTATCTCGTAATACGCTGAAAACGTTGACTTGTACAAGTTTAAAATGTTATCATGAATTTCAGTGAATGGTGGTGTTTCCACCAATCACGCTTTACATTTGATCTAAATTTATGGAGGTGAGAAAGATGGCTGGGGAGGTTCTTACTGATGAATCGGACAGTAGAAACCAGAAGAAAGAAGACGGCGTTTTCCATTTACGACATCGTAGTGCTTTCGTTTATGATCTTTCTCGCTTATGGTGTCGGTTTGCTTGCAAAGAATTGGACAGGTCCTTTTGTTTACAAGACGAACATCTCCTTATCACCGGTGTCATTGATAGGGTACACCTTTCTTTCCATGTCAAGAGGATTTGCCGCTTATGGGTTATCACTCGTCTTCACCTTGGCTTACGGATATGCAGCAGCTCGTAACAAGTATGCAGAACGTGTACTGATTCCGCTTTTGGATGTGCTTCAATCGGTTCCTGTTTTAGGCTTTCTTCCTGGACTTATCATTGGAATGATGGCACTCTTTCCTCACAGCATCATAGGCTTAGAATTTGCCTCAATAGTGATGATATTCACAGGTCAAGTTTGGAATATGACGTTCAGTTTTTATCAATCCTTGAAATCTATTCCACAAGAATTAATAGAAGCTTCTAAAATATACGGTCTGTCTGGTTGGAAGATATTCTGGGATGTTGAAGTGCCATTTGCCTTACCCGGGCTCGTGTGGAACAGCATGATGTCGATGGCAGGAGGATGGTTTTTTCTTTCCATCTGTGAAGCCTTCACACTCAATGGACAAAGTTATAGGATAGCTGGAATAGGATCGTACATGGCCACTGCCGTTGAAAATGGATATGTTGCCGGTGAATTATACGCCATTTTAGCGATGGTGCTGATGATTCTCGCAATAGATGTCTTCTTTTGGAGGCCAATAGTGGCTTGGGCCGATAAATTCAAGTTCGAAGAAAGTTCGTCGTCAATAGAACCAACCTCATTTGTGTTGGATGTTCTGAGAAGTTCTCATATTCTTAGGTTTTTCAGGACTTTTTTTTCGATCGGTAAAGTCTCAAAAAGATACGTAAAATCCATGCCTTTGAAAAACGAGCAAAATCCAAATAAAATAGGTGGTATTGTCTTTTATATTTTACTAAGTGCGGTAAGTGGGATTATTTTTTGGAAATTTTTTGTTTTCATGGTCAACGTGAATTTTGAAGATATAAAGACCATTTTATTTGAAGATGGTCTTACGGCTTTAAGGGTATATGCAGCTGTTGCCATTTCGGTAGCGTGGACATTACCAGTTGGAATATTGATAGGTAAAAACGTATCTCTTTCCAAGAGGACTCAGCCAATAGTGCAAATCTTAGCATCTTTTCCAGCCCCTATGATTTACCCTTGGTTTGTCATGATCTTTCCAAATTTGAATTACAGTTCCATTCTCCTGATGCTCTTGGGAACTCAATGGTATGTGTTATTTAACGTCATCGCTGGAGCTTCATCAATACCGAATCAGCTCAAAGAAGCGGTAAAAATTTTGAAGTTAAGCAAATTCAAAGCCTGGACCACTCTTTACATTCCGACGGTCCTCCCATTTCTTATAACCGGAATGATAACGGCCGCTGGGGGTGCTTGGAACGCGAGCATAGTCACGGAGTACATGACCTTCAATCATAAAACATTGGAAGCCGTGGGAATAGGTGCGTTCATAAACAAAGCCACGGCTTTAGGAAACATGTCCCTTTTAGTTTTAAGCATAGTGATCATGTCCTTGGGTGTCGTGATCATAAACCGTTTGATATGGAGGCCACTTCAAAGATGGGCAATGGAAAAATTCAGTTTGAATTGAGGCGATGTGAATGGACGTACCAATAATGGAATTGAAAAATGTTAACATGAAATTCAAAATGCCAGGCGGAAATTTTTTTACAGCTCTTGAGGGGATAAACTTTTCTTTGGAATCAGGAAAGATAGCCGCTATTCTTGGCCCTTCTGGATGCGGAAAATCAACACTGTTGAGAATAACAACCGGACTGTTAAAACCTTCAGTCGGTGAAGTTTATTACAAAGGAGAGCTTCAAAGCAGTGTAAATGATAGAATGGCGATGGTTTTTCAAAATTTCGCACTTTTCCCTTGGAAAACCGTGGAAGAGAACATAGAACTTGGTATAAAAGAAGAAAGCGATCCATCAAAGACAAAAAAAACATTAGAGCATATAATAGATGTTGTTGGGCTGGAAGGCTTCGAAGACGTTTACCCTAAAGAACTGTCTGGTGGTATGAAACAACGTGTCGGAATCGCGAGAGCCCTCGTTTCAAATCCTGAAGTACTTTGCATGGATGAACCTTTCAGTGCGTTAGATGCTTTGACATCCGAAAACCTTCGGGAAGAGACTCTGGATTTTTGGTCAGAAGGGAAAAGTGGCCTTTCAAACATATTAATCGTGACTCATAACATACAAGAGGCTGTGTACATGGCCGATGAAATATTCATTCTCGCATCTAACCCTGGAAGTATAAAATCTATTTATCATAACTCTTTACCTTTCCCACGTGATCAAAAATCAGACGAATTTTTGAATACAGTCGATGTCATATACAACATCTTAACTCAAAATATAATGCCGGAAGTTCCAAAGTCAACTATCTATGAGAGAATAGCACCAATTCCATTGGTTAGCGTGAGTGAGATAATAGGGTTGCTCGAAGTTTTGGACGACAACAAGGGAAGACTGGAGTTATTTGAACTTTCTGAGCATATAAAGCGTGACTTCGGTAGAACGATTTCAATAGCTTTGGCCACTGAGATGCTTGGTTTTGTCGAAACTCCGCGACACGATGTGATATTCGCTCCATTAGGGAAGAAATTTCTTGATGCGGACATCAACAAACGAAAGATCATATTCAAGGATCAAATACTGAAAATACCTATAATAAAAGCAATTGTAGCCCTTGTTCAAAAGAGCGAAGATAAGGTGATCACACGTGAAGAGTGTGAAGAATTTTTGATAGAAAAATTGCCAAATGAACGCGCAGAGGATTTGTTCGAAACGATAGTGAATTTTGCCTTGTACTCCGAAGTTTTGGATTATGACTCAAGAGATGAAGAACTCTCTTTGATAACACAAAATGTGTGATTCCTCGGAATTCATTTCAACTTCTTGACTTTCATCCCTTTGTTATGATATCATTTCAACGTTGAAGGAGATGAGTGCGTAGCTCAGTGGGAGAGCGCTTCCTTGACGCGGAAGAGGTCGCAGGTTCAATCCTTGCCGCACTCACCAGAGAAGAGAACGCGACTGATATTTTGGTCGCGCGTTTTGTAGTTTTTTAAAAGAAAATTCCTATGCTCTTTAATTAGTGACAAACTTCGATAAAAAATTTGACTCCCTTTTCCAAAATGCTTTCGTCCACATCAAAAGTTGGGCTATGATGAGGACTTGTTATGCCCTTTGACTCGTTTCTTATTCCCAAAAACATGAATGCACCCGGTACTCTTTCTAAATAGTAAGAAAAATCTTCTCCTCCCATGCTTGGTGTTGCCTCTTTGAATTCAAAGTTCAGACTTTTCAAGGTGCTTTTTACAATTTCCACAGCCTCTTTTGAATTTATGACTGGAAGAGTTATGGCGCTCAGATCGACATCCATTTTAGCCCCTAAAGACTCTGACAACTTTTGGAGGTTTTTTATATCTTCAAATATCTCGTCTCTTACCTTTTTGGAGAATGTGCGTATCGTTCCCAACACTTTCGCTTCCATCGGAACGACGTTGAATGTGGTTCCACTTTTAAAAGCGGTAACATTCACTACGGCATTTTCGAGAGGATTAACCTTAAGCATCCTCATCTTGTACATTTCGTTGATCACCGTAGAAGAGATTGGTATCGGGTTAACGGTCTCTTGGGGAGACGCGGCATGCCCACCTTTCCCGTGTACGGTTATTTCAAATTCAGAAGCGCTTGCCATTAAAGGGCCTTCTTTGATTTCAAACACACCAGATTGAGTTTTAGACCATACGTGCATGCCGAAAACCATCTTTACTCCGTCCACTGCACCGTGTTTGGCCATGTACTCTCCTCCACCTCTTCCTTCCTCTGCCGGTTGAAAGATCAGCCTTACATTTTTGCCGGGTTTGCTTTGAGCCATGTATTCAGCAGCTGTTAAAAGCATGGCTGCATGAGCATCATGGCCACAGGCATGCATTTTACCTGGATTCAGAGAGCCATAAGACCTTCCTTCCACCTCTTGAATTGGTAAAGCATCTATATCCGCTCTTAGGGCTATCCTTTCAGATGCACCGACATCTATATTGGCAAGTATTCCGGTTTTTAATCTCTTAAATGGTATCCCAACTTTATCAAGATGTGCAGCTATGTAATCAGACGTTTCTTTTTCCTCAAAACCCAATTCTGCGTGTTGGTGAAACCACCTTCTGTGCTCTATAACCCTTTTGGATATGTCCATAATATCATTCCTCTCATGTATTTTTTGTTTCAATCCACGCACTCGTGAAGGGCGCGATATATATGTCAACATCAGCCAAAAAGTAGAGATATTGAAATAGTGCGTGCAGCGAAAGTGATGGTGAACACTCATTTTTTCCGAAATTCATTCGTTATCAGCGCTACCCCAACGGCTATTGCAATTAGCCCTCCAACGTATGATATTCCCGTTTTAAACAAAAATAGCCCTGGATTTACCTTTCTGGCAGAAGCCTCCATTATTGATGAGGAGAAAAGCATTACAATCAAGCCTACAAAAGCTATCACTATCCCTCCAAAAATCTCAAGCAAGCGTCTCATTACCCAGCTTCCTTTACTGAACATTTGTAGAAAAAAACAAACCTATGATCTCAAGTTTAGCACATTTTTTTACAGATATTTGTTTCAATCCACACACCTGTGAATGACAAAGCCATGCCAAGATTTTTATTTTGTAAGTGATGATACCATAATCTTGATTTTTCAAGAATACGAATATGCATCGCATTTTCGGACGCCCAAGGGTTTACGTGTTTCAAATTTTGATCTCTCACAGAAAAAATATAATTATGTAAAATGGGTTTGACAACCTTTAAAATGAGAGATATAATGATTTCATCCTTCAACATTCAAACTCTCGAATTATTCTTCTCTTTGCCGTAAAGGCTTTTATAAAAGGGGGAAACAATTTGAAAATTCAAGAAGCTATAATGAAGAAAAATGCTTTGAAGTCAAAACTCAAAAGCGTGGTGAATTCTTTTGAGTTCATTCTTGATGCGAACAATCCAAATGCAGCTGAAAAAGACCTCAAAGACATAACCTCCAAATCCTTCGGGATTCTTTCACAGTACACACAACTTCAATCAAAAATAGCGTTGAAAAACTCACAGGTAAAAGTCGAGTTCAATTCAAAGCCAATGACCTTGATCGAGCTCATACTCCACATGCAAATGTTAAAAGAAAAGGTTAACGCTTTGAAATCGATCAAAGAAAAAATTCAAGATACTTACAGAGTTTCACGCTACGGCCCAAACGGTGAAGAGCTAAGTGCGTCGATCCTTTATGAGAAGAGAAAGCTCATAGAAAAAGTGGACGAACAGATCGAATCCGTAAAAGAAGAATTGAGAAATGCCCAGTCCATTTTAGAAAAGACGAATTGGACTGAAGATATTTGATTTTTGCGGAAGGAAGAAGAAGCGCGTCGATATTTGGGTGTGAAAGTTCGAATATCGACACAGAACCCTATTTAACCCAGGCGAATTCCCAAGCTGTTTTGCATTAAGACTTATTATAAAAATAGGGAGCAAAAAAGCTGGGAATTAAAAAAGGAAATTAAGATTTAAGCTTAAAGACTTAAATTTGGGCTCTGGCTTCCTCTCCTTCCGCTTTTAGAGATAAATGGGGGGATGAAAAATGATAAGCTCAGCTACTCAGCAAAACGGTGAAACTGTGTTTGTTTACGATGAAACGGGGAAAATGATGTTTGCCAGACAGAAAAAGTTGGGTTATGTCAAGATATTGCTATACTGCTCGTCTGAAGAACTGGACATGAGTAAAATGATTTAATACAGAAAATAAAACATAAAAAAATAATCTGTTTCCAGATCAAGAGGTGATTTTAATGTCTTTAACAACACTTATAAATAAGAATAGAGATCTTCGTAAAACTATTCCCAATTTGAAAGCATACTTGGTGGATTGGAATGGACAAAAAATTCATTGGAATGCAATTCCAATATTAGTTCCTTCGATAGGTGCTTCATGGGTGGGAAGCGCTATTGGAACGGCTTTTGATTATATGACAAGGGCGATTTTAATTCATCATGTGGGATATGAAAATGCCATTCGACATACTTATGTTGCCGAAAAAGGATTGGAAATTCTCAAGGG
>WGFY01000066.1 GCA_015491995.1 Mesoaciditoga sp. | reverse complement strand
TCCTTTAAGAATAACCATATTTCCATATGAATCTATGTTCACATAGAAATCGAAAGGTTTTCCATTGAATCCCCATTTTGAAAGATCTTCATACACAAGGGGATGTGATTCAAGCGAAAGCGAAGAGATAATTGTGCTGAGAGTCGTTTTGTATCCCGAAGTCACGATAGTTTCGTAGAAATCAACGGCCGGTCCATAAGAATTAAAAGTTGCGGAGTTATCGTCCAACTGTACTATTTCTCCCTTTTGATACTTGTAGTAGTAATCTTTAGTGATGTATCTTCTGTAAACTTCGAAAGTTTTGAAAGGAGGGATTTCAATTTTAAACGTATTCACACCTTGAAATGTACCAGTTGCTTTCTGACCAAGAAGTATCAAGCCTATAGGTATGGGTGTACGCCACTGCCATTTTGTTGTCTCAGTAGATGTGTAAGTAAACGCTAAAGGGTTTGATGAATAGTTCGATTTAGTGAAAATCAAGTGCCATTCTCCTGTGGCTACAATGAATGAACCAGTAGACCAAAATTTGTACTTGTTTGGATAAACATTTTGGATCTTGTTCGCCATAGTTAAGGATGATATAACTACCAAGAACATCGTGAAAATGGTGGCGATCCCAATTTCCTTTTTCAATTTTTCTCATCTCCTCGAAATTTAAGGCTCAAAGATAAAAAATTTGTCTTTCTCGTTCTTTTCAAACAAAAAAGCACCGTTTGTCGCCTGTTTGCTGAGAACGTGTAAACATTATTCACCGTACCAACTATTTGTTGATAAGAAACTGACAGCGCAAAAGTCGAAATAGAGGGGCAAAGTATCACACCCCTTTGTTTTTTATAATTGCTTTCGATGTAGCTTTTTCAAGCATTTATGAGATTTCATGCTGAAATGGTCATTCATCAATATTCAATATACAACACTCACACTGCCATCCAGACTGTTGGCGACAAAGAGCATGCCCGTTGTCGGATCAAACGCCATACCTGTTGGCCTTTCTCCCGCTTTTATCGTTTTCATAACTTCATTCGTATTGCCATCTATGATGCTAACGGTGTTACTCAATCGATTGGCAACGAAGATCACATTTTTCTTTGCATTTACTGACACTCCGTAAGGACTTTTTCCCACCTTTATGGTTTTCACAGTGGTGTTTGTCTTCCCGTTTATCACGCTGATCGTGTCGCTTCTAAGATTCGTGACATAAATCATGTTGGTGATCGAATTGACAGCCACACCAATGGGATGTTTCCCAACTTTTATCGTCTTTACAACTTCCTCTGTTTTTCCATCTATCACGCTGATTGTGTTTGAATAAAGGTTGGTGACGTAGATCATGTTCGTTTTTGTGTTGCGTGCAAGATAGTATGGCTTCTTTCCAACTTCAATGGCCTTTACAACGGTGCCGTTTTTTGTGTTTACAACATCCACAGAATTTCCCCAGTCATCTGTAACGTAGAGTTTTCCACTTTTTGCGTTTGACACAATACCAATTGGGCGAGAACCGAGTCCATATATAGGAAGAAGATGTATCTTTTTTACGATCAAATCCGTCTTCAAGTTCAACACGTTAACTACTGGAACTTGTGATAAACTTGTGACGTATAAGGTATCTGTGTTTGGGTTTACAGCAGCATCCATCAAGACCGGACCAACGTTAATTGTTCTCACAGTTGACATGCCTTTTTCATCAATGACGCTTATATTTCCGCCTTCAGAATTCACAACGTATGCCATATGATTTTTGAGATCTATTGCTATGTTGAAAGGCTGATATCCCAATCTCACGAATTTAGTTACGGAATTCGTCTTGCAATCTATGAAACTCACACCATTGCCATTTGTCGCGTACACCATATCTCTTGATCCGTCAAAAACCATTCCCCATGGTGAAGATCCTACCTTTATGGTTTTCACAACTTCGTTTGTATTCCCATTCAGAACACTAATGGTGTCATTATAGCTGTTTGCCACGTAAATAGTATTTGTCTTTGTGTCGACAGTCATACCCGTTGGAAGTATTCCGACTGATATAACTTTTACAACTTTATTCGTTTTTCCGTCTATCACACTAACACTTTCTCCATCCATATTCGCCACGTAAATCATATTCGTTTTTGGATTGAGTGTTATCCCAACGGGATTCAATCCTTTTACTCCGATATTCTTTACAACGTTGTTTGTTCTTTCATCTATCACTACAACACTTTCTCCAAAACAGCTCACAGCGTATATCATCTTAGTTTTAGGATTAACCGCTATGCCAGCAAGAGAAGGGAGAGTGCCTATAGTTTTGATCACTTTATTAGTCTTTCCGTCTATCACACTTACATCATCACTCGTTTCATTTGAAACGTAGATCAAATCCGTATTTTGATCGATGGCAATTCCCGCCGGCTTCGTTCCAACAGTTACGCTTTTTACAACTGAGTTAGTTTCCGTATTCACAACATCAACGGTATTAGTTCCATAATTTGTGACGTAAATCATACCGTTATTTTGATCGTAAGCTATCCCCATCGGATATCTCCCAACTTTTATAGTTTTTATCACCTCGGCCGTTTTCAAATCCACAACGCTGATGTTATCGCTCATTTGATTGGAAATGTAAAGCGTATCATTTTGCGGATCAATGGTTACACGTCCTGGCGTGACTCCCTGTTTTATTCCAAATTCCCCTGGTTTCCATATCCATACGGTCTTTTTCACACTCAAAGAATTCACATAAGCTGTGGTTGACTGAGCGAATCCATTCACGCCGATGATCATCACGGTGAGCAACACTATTAATGAAACCGACTTTCTCATTTTCATAACTCTTCCTCCTTCGATTTGTTTTCCAATTTGTATCTCTTAACCAAGGTTGGAATGTATTGGGATAAATTAAATTCCATTGAACTACAATTTTCTTTTTCAATGGTACCAGTTTTTAGATATGTTTGATATGCACAACCTCCACCACACAACAAAGCATAAGGGCATTTCCTACATTTTTCAAGGCTGAGTATTGACCTATTCGTCCATTTTTCATAATTTTTATTTAATTTGAATTCTGGGTAATACTTTCCTACTCTCAATGTGCGTGAACTTTAAGAACTTAACTTAGCAGTCATACTGAGCGAATCAGAATTCTTTTTAAATCTTTAACGGTCTCGAATGAGCGAGCATATTTGTATGGAATTCTAAATTCATAGGTTCAACAGAAGTTTATAATGATTAT
>WGFY01000065.1 GCA_015491995.1 Mesoaciditoga sp. | reverse complement strand
GCCCTACCTTGATAGTGGCCGCTACGAATAAAGACTTGAAATCAGAAGTACAAAAAGGGACTTTTAGGTTGGATCTTTACAACCGCTTCAGGTACAGAATACAAGTTCCATCTTTGGAAGAAAGACGATTTGATATACGCTTTTTGATAAGTTTCATTTTACAAGATCCGTCTTTAAATCCTTACGTTGATTCTGAAAGAAAAAGAAGATGGGTTGAAAATATATCTCTTTCTGCAATTTCTTACCTTGAAAACCAGAAATACTCTGGAAATTACAGGCAACTGGAATCCAAAATAGCTCAGGCCATTCAAAAAGCACATTTTGAGCGAAGAGATACGATACTGATAAGAGATCTTGTCTGAAATTTCATTCTTTGGAATCTTTTAAGATGTTCGAAACCCAAGCCAGTAAAAATGAGGTTAAGAAGGCGCATTTATAGTGAATGCCAGAATAAAAGCGAGCAATTATTAAATGGGGCATACGTCCCATTTTAATCGTTTCAAACGATAGTCTGGATCATTTTTTCTTTGATAGCCATTAAAGCTCTGCAGTCATCTTCGTTATATGTTACTATCTTTTTGAGTATCTCTGGGTCTTGGCTTTTCTCCCACTTACTCAAAGTAAGCATAGCCTTATACCCGTTGAAATCTTTGACTCTCCATTTGAAACCCACTATGCGTGCAACATCTTTAAGTGAATAAAATCTAACTGGAAGAACAAGAGAATGAGTGACAGTTTTATAAAGATCAACGAATCTTTCGATGATACTTTCGGTATTCGCTTTGAATTTGGTTTCAAACTTGTTCACCACGTTTCTATCGAATACATCATAATGGTAAATTGGTGCGCTTGGATAGGTGTTTATGAAACTCAAGAAATCTTTCCAAGTCTTTCTCCACTTTTTACCCATGATGAAATACTTGTAAGTACTTTTTTCCCCAACTTTGGCAACCACGCCCAAAAGGTATATTTCGTTTTCTCCTTTTTCCACATCGAAAAAATATTCGTACTCATTTGATGAAAGGTTGATTTTTTCAAGTGCAAACCAATGCGATGTTTTTATTGACTCAGCCTGCTTCACAATCCTTTCCGCTTCTTTAAAGGGAACCCCAGTGTATCTGGATATCAATTCCGGATCTGCCTCCGATATATCCTTAACTGTTAAATAGCCGGCTTTTTCCAATGCATATTTTCTTCTTTCCCCAACGCCGTTGATCATCGATATATCACCTTTTTGTGCGGCATACTCGACACATTCTCTATGGAATGGGCAATTTCTGCAAGCGTATGAGAAAGTCGGCTCCGGAGGAATTGAGCTTTTAAGAACTCTTTTCATTTTTAGCAAAATAGGAGAAATTCTTTCAATTCTTGGGTAGATTCTCTTAGTCCCAGTTAAAAGCTCGATACCGACGACCAACCTTTTATCGTTTAGAAACAAAACAAAAGCTAAATAAGCCAGCTCTATTTTATGGCGCTCTCTTACGCTTTTGGATGATCTGCTTATAAGAGCAGCACTTTTACCATCCATCTCAACAATTTTATCAGCTTTTGCCCAGAGCCTCAACCCTTCGTATTCCGCAACAAATGTCAATTCGTCTTGCATGTGGTTGATGTTCTTTCTTGAAAGAAAAGATTTGCGAGGGCAAAGTATGAAATTTCTCAAAAGCACCTGGTCAATATTGAGCGTTACGATCTCTCCCATCAAATCACTTATCTATGTCTTTTTAAATCCTTAAAAATTATAACACTTGTATGAAAAAAAGCTCACCTTGCCATTATAAAAATCACAGTTGAAATTGCGATACTCAAAATTGACCAACCTATTACGAAAAAAGGATTATCAAAAACAACGGCAATGGCGAAAATGGCGAGAAAAATGAAGTACACGAAAGCAGCAAATCGCACTCTCATCTTCAGCAACCGAGTGCCCATATAAATGTAAGCCACTATTCCTAACAGTATAAAAGCGATCTTTACCATTAAAATTTTCAATCCCTCCAAAACTATTAAAAAACGGGCACCATCATGCCCGTTCTTGGAGCGAGCAACGGGGGTCGAACCCGCGACACTCGGCTTGGAAGGCCGATGCTCTACCATCTGAGCTATGCCCGCATGTTTATAACAGTGAGTCTACGTCAAAGATTTTACCACAAAGCTTTTCTCCGATCAAGCCTTTTTTGATAATTCCCATCAAATACCAAATGTGCTTTGGAATTGAAGTACGAAAGGCTGAGTATGGTCTCACTTTTAATGAGACTTCAACATCGTCTTTTTTCATTCCCGCTTTTCACCAACGTAAATTGTATCGTCATGATTTAATCTTGAATGATGGTTAGCCTTGCGAATCTTTATAGTAAAGAGTGTGCTTTCCTATTGTACGGGCAATTCATGAATTGCCCGTACTTGAAAAATGGTTTTCTACAAAAAAACGCCCTTCAATTGCCAACGGGCTATGATGATAAGCCATTAGCAATCAGAATATCCGATGTGAAAGGCTCGGATACAGGAACTTTTTTCCCTTTTCAACCTTTTCTACCTTTTTACAGCAATTATTTTACACTATCATTTCAAACCCTTTATCACGCTAACGGTATTGTCAAATTGGTTGGAAACGTATACCATATTTGTTTTTGGGTTTACACAGATACCATCCGGCCCATTTTCAACAGGAATTATGGCAACCATTGAATTACTTTTCCCTCTTATAACACTGACAGAATTATCCCCACCATTTGCGACGTAAATCATGTTTGTATTAGGATTAACGCATATATCAATTGGTCCTCCACCAATGTTTATCGTTTTCACAACAGAATTATTTGAACCATCTATTACTTTAACTGTCCCTTTTTTGTAGATTACAGCGTAAATCATATTCGTATTTGGATTTACTGCCAATTTATACATGGGAAATTCACCTATAGCAAAACTACTTATTATGGAATTATATAGCAACGCTTTCGAATGCTTCTTTACGCCATTTAAAACGGTAAATACACCATTATTTGAATTAGAGACATAAATTCTATTTGTTTTTTGGTTTATTCTAAGTCCACATTCTCCAGCTGGACTGTTACTAATTATCATTGTAGACACAATAGAGTTAGTCTTTCCATTTATAACGTAAACAACATCACCATTTAGGGTAACAACATAAATCATATTCGTTTTTGTGTCTACAGCAACGTTGGCAGGAAAATCAACCAATTCTGGATAATACTTAGGAGCTTCAATTGGTATGGTGGCAATTACTGAATTGGTCTTTCCATTTATCACACTTATACCACCGTTCTTATTTGCATTTGCAACATAGATCATGTTGGTGTTAGGATTTACAACCACAGCAAGTGGTTTTTTCCCAACTGGAATCGTTGCAACCAAAGAATTGTTTTTTCCGTTTATAACACTTACACTGTTGCTTTTATAATTTGTAACGTATACCATATTTGTATTTGGGTTTACACATAAGCCGCCTGGACTTTTTCCGACGGGAATAGTTGTTACCACCAAATTAGGCTCGAAATTTACGGTATTTGAGGCTATCACAGAATCAATTACCAACACACTCATGATGATCAGAAATATCATTAGCAAACTTTTTCTCATAAAATCATCTCCCCATACAGTGACAAAATATGTTCTTTTCATACTACAGAAAAGGCTATTACATCTCCTATCATGTGAACTATCCATGAAGGATAAATCGAATAATCGGACGATTCGTAAATCCATGCCAAAATTAGCCCCAAAAAGAATGTTCCAACGACATGTTCAATAACCGTTGTGCCTCCAAAGGAGTAAAGATGCATCGCTGCAAAAATTATGCTCGATATAACGTAAGGCCAGAACCTTTTCTTCATCAGGACCCTCATGTGCCTAAATAAGCCGTATCTGAACATTATTTCTTCCGCAAGAGATGTAAGGGAAAATATTAAAATTCTCCATGGAACCCACCATGTTAGAAAACTTGAAAAGAATTGTTTGAAACCAAGAGATATGCAAAGAAAAATAGATAAGCCACCAAGCCATGCAATCCCTATGGTAATTGGTTTTAATTCTTCATTTTTGAAAAAGCCAATATTCTTTAGAACTTTTTTCATGTATTCCTTTTTTTCTTCTTTTTCCATTACCATGTATTCCATGCGTTGTCCTCTGAATGTTGGTTCGATGTGAATAACACTCTCTATAACTGTAAAAACGTAGAAGATGGTTAAAACAAGGAAGATTAAATACGCCAGGATTCCAAGAGAAGTAAAAACGTTTGAATTGTTTCCGCTAAACCTCCATGCCCAACTTAAAATATTTAGAATATTCGGATAGAAAACAATGAAAACGATGAGCAAGAAAAAATATTTTGCAATTCCTTTTGATGTAGATGTTGTGATTTTGCTTTCCACTTTGTCACCCCGTTTCATTAAATTCAGAAAAGAGCTTTTTCAAGTTTTATGAACTTGAAAATCAAAAAACTACTACACGTTATCGTTTTTTCGACGTCGCCATTTGTAAATCTTCTCTCCAAAGAAAATGTTGAAAAAAATCAAAAATTCAAATACCATTATAGAGGATATGCCAGCATTGTTCATGTACTTGTACTCATACCAAGATATGAGAAATAGAATTGTTACGTTGATAGGCAACGAAAATATGAGTTTGTAAATTCCTTTCATATTATGAAACTGTATCTCATAAACTATCATTTGAATAGTCATCAAAAAAGATACGATGAAAGAATCAAAATATGAAACTTTTTCAGTGAATTGTTGAAGTAAGAGTACAAAAGCAAAAAAAGCTGTTAGTATAAACATGTATTTAGCTTTCAATTTCATATTATTCCTCCTTTTTTGCATAATAGTGAGATGCCTGAAATATTCAGGCATCTCTTTCGAAGCAATCAGAGACATAAAATAGATGATCAATTCTAAGGTGAGAAACCCATGCATACTTATAGACCGTGAAGTTAGCCACACTATGGCAAAATACATAATGCCATAGAATAGTCCGGAGTACAATAAAATGAAAAGTACGAACTTCATTTTCAATTTTAAAAGAGATAATTCTGATTGAAGTGTCACAAAGGTTGATATTATTAACGTATTGAGTAGATCAAATGAATTTGATAAATTGAGTTTGTATAACGTATAAAAATATGCCAGTGAAATCGTGAAAATCCAAGAAGATTCAAAGCATATTCGTTTTAAACTAATTCTTTTCTTCATATTAACCTCCTAAAATGTTGATTGCTAAGCCAAAACGACGATTGGTTCACAATAACCAATCGCCTATAGCATCAAAAAATTAATGAGAATGTTCTGATATTCCAAGAGCCTTATAAATGTAAGGAGTTACTAAATTTATGCCGGACACCTCCAGCGGCACCTTCAAGAGCTCCAACAGGACCTCCAAAGGCTCCTACTGCTGCACCAAGAGCTACATCTACAGTAAGTCTTTCATCTGCTTTTCTTTCCGCAGTTCTTGCCTGTGTGTTGAATTTGTTTCTCCATGCTTATCTTGCTTTCCCTTGCTGAGCATAAATCGGATTTCCTCCTGATGCTTGTGCTCCGTTAACTGAATACATTTTCTCCACCCCTTCCTTAGGATTATAGTATCTTTCTTGAAAATTTTGAAAAATCGTAAGTTCCTTCTTCAAAGCGAATTTTTCTTGTGGCAAGAATCTTACCGCTTAGGATGTATTCAAGAACATATTCTTCACCTCCTTTTAATTTCAAAGAATCGAATTTGAATCTATCAAATATCTGTACTCCTTTCTTTTTGCCATGATTTATCAGAAGGCGTTCTCGCATAATAAAAGGTTTTTTATTTGCTTTTAAAAAGATGATCGTGAATAATTCAACTTTAGAAAGATTGTGAATATCACAAAGTGTGGATACCATGTTATCCGCGCCTCTGTAAAATATTGTCTTTTCATATGGAAATGTGAAATTGTTGTGGTACGTGTTGGATATTCGTATGTTGTCTATGTAAGCATTTTTTGAAGATGATTTAGAAGTATCCGCCCAAGGGGTCTTTCCAATAGGAGTTACTCCATGGTTGTTCGTTGGAAAACAGAATTCTCCACCTTTAGGAAGATGTATCCTGTAGAGGAAATCATCGTAAGGAATAAGCGATTCGTTGTTAGTTATGCTAACTAACTCAAAGCTCTCTCTCTGTTTGCTTTATCTCATGCATTTCATCGCTGTCGTCGTCAAGAAGAAGATGAACCTTGTCTTTTGAAAGAACTTTCACGTAAGCATCTTTGAGATTGAATCCAAAGTTGAAGGATAACTTTACCCCGCCATTTCTCTTCCCCCTCAAATCGTTTAGAGTCTTTTGCCATCAACATAAATTGTATCGTCATGATTCGAAAAAACTTTATGAAAAATTATGGTGTATCTTGATTTAATCTTGAATGATGGTTAGCCTTACGAATCTTTCAAGCAGAGAGTGCGCTTCCCTGTCGTAGGGGCAATTCATGAATTGCCCCCGTAATTGAAAAAGAAATATTTTTTAATAGATCACGCTTATCGAACCATCTCCAGCGTTGGATACGTAAATCTTTCCAGTTGTATCATCTACGGCAACGTCTATTGAATTGCTTCCAACGGCTATCTTTTGAATAACTTTATTTGTTTTGCCATTTATCACATTTAATATCCCATTGCCGTTTCCCACCACGTATATCATATCTTTTTCTTCATTTATGGCAATACCTGCTGGATAAACTCCAACTTTTATCGTATCGATAACTTCATCCGTCTTTCCATCTATTACACTTACCGTGTTACTTGAATAATTTGTCACATATATTAGATTCCTGCGCTGATCAACGGCCACATTCTCAGGTTCTTTTCCCACGCTAATAAAGTTGATAACTTTGTTTGTTTTGCCGTCTATAACGCTAACCGTGTTATCTTTTTCATTTGCCACATATATTCTGTCTGTAAAGAGATCAATTCCTATTCCCTCTGGTTCACTTCCAACTTGAATAGTCGCCGTTATTTGATTTGTAGAACCATCTATCACGCTGACGGCATTTTCGCTATTATCCGAGACGTAGATTCTGTTGGTATTTTTGTCTATTGCCACGTCTTTAGGGAAAAATCCGTCTAAAAAACTTCCTATCCAAATCGTTTGAATAATCTTGTTTGTTTTCTCATCTATCACGCTTACGTTGTCACTCACATAATTTACAACGTATATTTTATTTGTCAATCTATTAACGGCTATCCCCATAGGATTATTAGCAACTTTTATCGTTTCAACAACTTCATTCGTTGAAAGGTTTATAACCTTCACACAATTTCTGGCACTATCTGTAACGAACAGTTCTCTTTTAGCAGGATCAATTGCCAAACCCCATGGGATATCTCCTAAGTTCAAAGTTTTAAGTGTCATGTACTCAGATGGCTTTAGCACACTCACACTGTTGCTATTCCTGTTAGCCACATACACCTTTCCAGTGTTTGGATTTACTCCTATGCCAACTGGCCATTCACCTACCTTCGTTGACCAGTATGTCTGATAATTACGCGCGTTTATAACAGTCATCGTGTTATTCCCGTTATCAGAAACATATATCTCATTTGTTTTAGGATCAAAGCATAGGTACATTGGCCAACCGTTTACCACTATCCTTCGAACAACTCTGTTTGTCCTTCCATCTATAACGCTAACCGTGTCGCTACCATAATCGGCAATGTAAAGCAGATTCCTTCTCTCGTTTATAGCTATCCCAAGAGGTTGTTCTCCTCCAGCTCTAATTGTCCTAACAACCTCATTTGTTGAGGGATCTATAACGCTTAAAGTATTTTCATCATAGTCAGTTACGTACACCATTCCATTCGCTTTATCAAAGGCTATTTCTCTTGGGCCATAGCCAACGAGTATGGTTTTTATAACTTTGAAGCTTGATTCATCTATAACGCTAACGGTATCGTCTTTGTAATTTGCAACGTACACCTTTCCATCTTTTTCATCCACTGCTATACCGTACGGTGAATTTCCTACCGGAATATCTTGAAGGTACGTGTTGCTCAGCTCATCTATGACGCTCACAGAGTTATTCAAATTGTCTGACACGAAAATGAGATTCTTATTTTCATCTATTGCTATGCCCGTCATGTAAAAATGTACTTCAATAGAATCAACAATTTTATCCGTTTTTCCATCTATCACGCTTACGATGTTATTTGAAAAACTCGTAACGTAAATCTTGTTCGTATTTTTATCCACAGCAACAGCGTATGGCCAGTAGGCTGGGCTTATTCCGATTTCTCCCAACTTCCACACCCATATCTTTTTCTTCAATTCCAAATTCTGAGAAAATGATGTGACTGAAAGTATACATGCGATAATCATGAATATCATTAGATATTTCTTTTTCACTTAAACCATCTCCATCTTCAAAAAAAATTTTAGAAAGGTTCGATTTGAGGATAAAAACTAACTACCTGTTTTCGTCGTTTTCTTGTTCAAAACCCAACATATTTACCCCATCTGTTGACATGTTGTAATCTTTCGCATATTGGTGCGGTACTCCATAACTTCCATCTGAACGAAGTCCAAATTCATCTGACCTTCCAAATATGTCTTCCATACCACGTTGACGTTCTAATATTTTCTCAATGCCGCTCTCAGCTCCCTCCTTAGAAGCTTCTGCCATTGAGTGTAGTCCTTCAGTTGCCTTTTTCAAATTTTCTTGGTTACCTTGCGGATGATAAATATCATTTCTTATGTACATTTTCTCTACCCCTTTCTTAGGATTATAGTATCTTTTTTCTGAAATCGTAAGTAAAATCCTCAAATCGAACCTTTTTCACATAAAACATCTTGCCACTAAGAAAGTATCCAAGAAAGTAACAGTTGCTCTTGAGTTTATTCGTGTTAAATCTGAAAAGATCAAATGTGTTTAGATGATTCTTTTTGTCATATAAGACACGTTCTCTCAAGAGCAAAAGCCTTTTCTTGTGACTTATCAAAACAAGCGTGAAAACTTCAGGCTTTGAGATGTTGTGAATATCACAAAGCGTGGATACCATGTTATCCACGCCTCTGTAAAATATCGTCCTTTCGTATGGAAATGTGAAATTGTTGTGGTACGTGTTGGATATTCGTATGTTGTCTATGTAAGCGTTTTTTGAAGATGATTTAGAAGTATCCGCCCAAGGGGTCTTTCCAATAGGAGTTACTCCATGGTTGTTCGTTGGAAAACAGAATTCTCCACCTTTAGGAAGATGAATTCTGTAAAGGAAATCGTCGTAAGGAATAAACGCTTTGTTGTTAGTTATGCTAACTAACTCAAAGCTCTCTCTCTCTCTCTCTCTGTTTGCTTTATCTCATGCATTTCATCGCTGTTGTCATCATGAAGAAGATGAATATTTTCTTTTAGAAGGACTTTCACGTAAGCCTCTTTGAGATTGAATCCAAAATTGAAGGATAACTTTACCCCGCCATTTCTCTT
>WGFY01000064.1 GCA_015491995.1 Mesoaciditoga sp. | reverse complement strand
CACCAAAACAAGCGGAGCAATTTTTGAAATGCCAACGTTCAACGTGAGAGACATTTTTGGCAAACGCACTCCGATGCTTTTTGGTGCGAAGCTCGTAGTTGGTTCCAGTTTATGGGCGATAAAATTTGTGTTGATCTCCAACAAAATAGGTTGGGCCATAATGGCAGCACCAATGAGTAAAAGTGCCACCAAAACCGTAAAGCCCTTCACGGCTCTCACCGCTTTCCTAATTCGGAAAGCCTTTTTTTAGCTAAAGCGGCTTGAGCGGAATTTGGGAACTTCTTTATAATCGTGTTAAAAACCTGAACAGCTGCGGAAATTTTGTTGAGTTTTTCATAAGACATGCCTATATAGTAGAATGCCTGGGGCACCTTCGGATCATTTCCAAACAAGGAAACAAGGTTGAAAAAGGCTTCCTTGGCCCCTGAGTAGTTTCCAATTCTGTAATACATCATCCCAAGTTCATAAGCCGCGTTCGGCGCAACACTACTCGAAGGATAATTGGTGTAAACTTCTTTAAAATATTTCGCCGCATCAGTTGCGTTATTTTTGGATTGATAATATTTGCCTTCTATGTAGAGAATTCCTCCCATAGCGTTGCTTGACATTTTTTGCTTCAACAGAGAAGATGCTATCGTGTGTGCTTTTGAAACGCTTCCTTTTTCAAGATAGGCATACGCTTTGTAGTAAAGCAGGTCGTTTTTTGTAGACAAGTTGGAATAGGATTTAAGCACGCCATCCACGTAGGACGGTATTTGAGAAAATTGGCCAAGCTTTTCCATGGCAACAGCCTTTAAAACGTACACCGAAGGTTTGTATATATTCTCAAAATCGTACTCAATTATCCAATCGTACACGGATAAAGCTGATTTGTAATTTTGAAGGTAAACGTAGGATTGACTGAGATAATACGCCGCATTAAGCGCAAGGTCTGGATCTATAACACGATTATTCATCACCGTCTTTAAATAACCAAGTGCTTTGGAGTACTCAGACGTGTTGTAGTAAATCAGAGCAAGATTGTACTCTGCCACATTCTTGGTTTCTTTTGTCCCAATGGCAATGGCCTTTTTATAGGAATTTTCTGCTTCAGAGTAATTGGATTGTTTAAAATAGATGTCACCTTCAAGCATGTAAGCTTTGGCTTTCATGTTTGAACTCTTACTGACATTGATCAGATTGTTGAGAACGCTTATAGCATCTTTGTATTTTCCTTCGACGTTGTAAGTATAAGCCAACCAATAAGTTGCGGAGTCACTTGCTGGATCAACAAGTTTAGATAACTTCTCAAAAATTCCCGCAGCCTTGGTGTAATTGCCAGATTCGAGATAAGCTTTTCCCATTTGAAGGATAATTTGATTCTTTTGAGAAGTAAACTTCGATTCCATGGATTCGTATAATTTTATGGCTTCGCTGAATCGTTTCAACTCTCTCAAAGTTGCACCCGCACTTAAACCGGCAGAAAGTTTTAGACTTGAATTCATGGAATTGTTAAGCACATTCTCCCAATCGGTTATCGCCTGGGTGTAATCTTTCAATTTGTATTCGGTCCAAGCTTTTGCGTTAAGGGCGTTATAACGCTTACTAGGGGTTGGAGAAAGTTGAACCGCATTTTGAAAGGCGTTTAAAGCTTTAGAATATTGACCATCTCTGTAATAAGATTCTCCGAGTATGGTGTAAAGATCCACGCTCCAGATGGTTGGAGGATAGTTTTTAATAGATTGACTTGCAACTTTTATTGCCTTTTGAATTTTGTTCATATTCAAAAGAGAATATGCACTGTAGTACGCTGCCGGTTCTATAACATTTGGATCGTTTGAGTAATTTGGCACGCTTGAAAAAAGTTGTTGAGCCTGCTGATATTTTTTTAAGTTAAAATCTATTTTTCCTTCGTAAAATACGGCCCATGCTTTCCACGTGTTAGTTTTGACCTCACTTAAAATCTTTTTTGCTTCAGTGTATTTCCCGAGGTTCACGTATATGCTGCCTACCAGTACCTTGGACTCATTTCCATACTTGGCTGAGTTGTAAAGAGAGGAAAAGTAGGAAACGGCATTCGAGTTATCACCGATATTCATGTAAGAATATCCAATTGAATACATGGAATACTCGTAATTGAAGGAGTTTTTAGGGAGATAGCTCAAGGCTTTCTTATACTCGTTAATGGCGTGGTAGTAATCGTCTAACAGGTAATAAGCATCTCCAAGCAAATCGTAAGCTTGACCTATGTATTGAGCAGGCTCTGTGTATTTTGACAGGAAAAGCTTAAGTGTGGATATGACGTTTGAAACACCGGCAGTATCGCCATACTTTTTGTAAAGTTGTAGGGCATTTTTAGCACCCATGAGCATATCCACTCCATTTTGATCTACCGTGGTCGCCATAATGGCGGAAGATAAAATTAACGACACCAGTACTAATATGAACGCAAAGAAAAACTTTCTTTTCATCCACAAGCACTCCTCTCATTAGAAAATATGTTTTCACAACATCTTTTTTCTTACATAACCAAAACGATACATTTTATATGATATCATTTTCTTGACAGTGGATACCCCCCTATCCCCCCTCAACATTTTTTCTAAGGATGGGACCCTTTAGAGGGTCTCATTTCTTTTACTTTATCAACGAACTCTTTCAAAACGTCAATTTCTTCTCGTGTAAGCGCTCGATACTTTCCTGATTTGATCTTTGAGTCCAAATTAATGGGTCCAAAAGAAACTCTCTTAAGAAAAAGCACAGGATGTCCTAAATACTTAAAAACACGACGAATTTCACGTTTTTTTCCTTCATGTATAGATATTCTGACGCTACTCATTCCACTTTTCTCACTTACGATTTCCACTTCCATCTTTGCCGTGTATCCAT
>WGFY01000063.1 GCA_015491995.1 Mesoaciditoga sp. | reverse complement strand
CCTTAAGTCAGAGGGACACAAGATAACTTCGACAACAAGAGGATATATTTTGAACAAAAAAGATAGAAAAGGTGTTATCAAGGTCATCGCCGTCCAGCATTCTGAAGAAAGAATAAAAGAGGAATTGAAATGTATCGTTGAAAATGGTGGAGAGGTAGTGGATGTCATAGTTGAACATCCTTTATATGGTGAGATGAAAGGGAATATAGCCGTCAAGACGCTCGACGATGTAGAAAGGTTCATGAGCGCTTTCAAGACATCTAACGCTACTCCTTTGCTCTCACTTTCAAGCGGAGTCCACCTTCACACGATAGCGGCGAGCAATGAAGCAACGATGAAAAAAATTTTAGAAGCGCTTGAAAAAAGACATTTTTTCCTTGAGTAAAAAACGATTTTATACATAAGGTGCATTCGCCATCGACAAAAGCGAGTGTGTTTTGGCGAGGAGGAGATTTCAAAGATGAATATTAATATGGAGTTAATTGATGAGTTAAAGAGATTAAAAAAAGAGCACAGAGCCGTGATTTTGGCTCATAATTATCAAGTTGCAGAGGTACAGGATGCAGCCGATTATGTAGGAGACTCTTTTGAATTGAGCCGTATAGCTGCAAAAACAGATGCAGATGTGATAGTTTTTTGCGGGGTAAAATTCATGGCTGAAAGTGCCAAAATCCTTTCTCCAAAAAAAACGGTTTTGCTACCGGTGAAGGAAGCCGGATGCCCATTGGCCGATATGGCCGATGTGATCACCCTTAGGAAGATGAAAGAAAAACATCCTGATGCCGCTGTGGTAACGTATGTTAATTCTTCAGCTTCCATTAAAGCTGAAAGCGATATATGTTGTACATCTTCAAACGCCGTGAAAGTTGTCAACTCTCTTAAAGAGGATAAGGTGTTATTTTTACCAGATAAAAATTTGGGGCGCTATGTGGCATCTCACACTGATAAAGAAGTGATCGTGTGGAATGGGTATTGTCCGACTCACAACGTCATCAACGTTGATGACGTTAAAAAAATTAAAGTGACACATCCAACGTCGTTAATCCTAATTCATCCTGAATGCCAACCGGAGGTATTAAAAATGGCCGACTACATTGGCAGCACAGCTGGGATTATCAAATACGCCAAAGAAAGCAAATCGAGGTCTTTTGTAATTGGGACAGAAGAAGGATTAATCCATCACTTGAAGTTGGAAAATCCAAGCAAAGAGTTCTTTCCTCTTCACGAACAATTTATATGCCCTAATATGAAAAAAACAACTTTAGAAAAATTAGTCGGAGCTTTAGAAAAAATGGAATTTGAGGTAAAAATTCCAGAGGAGATAAGAATCATGGCTTACAACGCTTTGGAGAAGATGTTGAAAGTATGAATTACTTGAAGACAGATTTTGTGGTTATGGGAACCGGTATAAGCGGTTTGTATTCCGCTTTGAACCTTGGTGATATTGGCAATGTTACCATATTGACCAAGAAACACCTTGAAGATTGTAACACTCAGCACGCACAGGGAGGAATCGCTGTTGCTTTGAGCAAAGGTGATTCATGGTTTTTGCACATGAAAGACACCCTTGAAGCTGGAGCCGGTTTATGTGAGTCAAAATCTGTTGAAATACTTGTAAAAGAAGGGCAAAAACAGGTAAGAAAATTGATCAAAATGGGAATGAAGTTCGATCATGCTAAGGGAGAATTGGATTTCACCTTGGAAGGCGCTCACAGCAAGCGACGCATTTTACACGCCGGTGGTGATGCAACTGGCAAAAAAGTCAGAGAGTTTTTGACTGGTCTTGTTAAGAAAAAGAAAAACATACAAATAAAAGAAGAAACGTTTGTAATTGATCTGGTAAATGATGAAAACGATAAGATCGCGGGTGTTTTAGTTTGGGATGGCATCGAAAAAGAGTATGAAATCTATCAAGCATCGGCTGTTGTTATAGCCAGCGGTGGATGCGGTCAGATTTATGAAAATACCACC
The DNA here is from genome assembly GCA_015491995.1 of Mesoaciditoga sp. GTDB lineage: Bacteria > Thermotogota > Thermotogae > Mesoaciditogales > Mesoaciditogaceae > WGFY01. The sequence goes on along the minus strand of WGFY01000063.1, from coordinate 17,915 downwards.
AACCCCGATGTTACGACGGGAGATGGTGTGGCCATGGCTTACAAGGCTGGCAGTGAGATCATGGATATGGAATTTATTCAATTTCATCCAACCGCCTTGTACAATCCCGGTGGTCTTTCGTTCTTAATATCGGAAAGCGTTAGAGGCGAAGGCGGCGTTCTGCGTAATGAGAAAGGAGAAAGATTCATGTTACGTTATCACAAACTCGCGGAACTCGCTCCAAGAGATGTGGTATCAAGGGCCATGTTAAATGAGATTGAGAATTCTAACAAACCATACGTGTGGATGGATATTACCCATCTCGATTCAGATTATGTAGTACAGAGATTTCCCACAATCTTCAACACTTTACAAGGGTATGGATTGGACATGAGAAAAGAATGGATACCAGTGGCTCCAGCTGCCCATTACACAATGGGAGGAATAAAAACGGATACTTTTGGAAGAACGAATCTGCCAGGTCTTTACGCATGCGGTGAAGTCGCATGTACAGATGTGCATGGAGCAAATCGCTTGGCCAGCAATTCTTTGCTTGAAGGACTTGTCTTTGCTTACCGTGTTTACCAGACAATCAAAATAGAAAGAGAGGCAAAAGAAGCGAATGAAAGCGATCTGATAGTGCCTTATTTAAAGAATTATGGCATGCCTTCTTTGAAGTTGGGTGAGATAAGGAAAGAGCTAAGAACGAGAATGACAGAAGAAGCTGGTGTTATAAGGAACGAAAAAGGATTAAAAAATTTGCTTGATTGGCTAAGAGAAAAATCGGAACTTATTTGTGACACTAAAAACGTCAACGAAGATCTATGGGAGTTGAAAAACATGCTGAATGTTGGAAAGTTGATCGTGAAATCGGCTCTTTTACGTGAGGAAAGTAGAGGCACTCACTTTCGCGTCGAGTATCCTAAACAAGACAGCAAATGGGCTTACACTCACATAATTCGTACGTTCCCGGGAGATGAGGAAAATGTACTGGAATAAGACCTTAGTGAACGAAATAATTCAAAAAGCCATTTTGGAAGATGTGGGCATGGGAGATATCACCACAGACAATTTGATCACATCTGATCAATGGAGTAAAGGTTATATTTTGGCTAAAGAAGACGGAATAATTGCCGGGTTGAACGTGATGCAGATGGTTTTCAACAAATTCGATCGAAATATGAAGTTCAAACTTTTATTCAAAGACGGAGATGAGATCAAAGCCGGTGATAAAATCGCAGAACTGAAAGGGCCTACCGTGGCAATCCTTAAAGGTGAAAGAGTCGCTCTCAATTTTTTGCAAAGGTTGTCTGCGATAGCGACGAAAACACATCACTACGTTAACCTTGTTAAAGATTTCCCCACTCGTATTGCCGATACTCGCAAAACGACTCCCACTTTAAGAATATTGGAAAAGTACGCTGTCACAGTTGGTGGAGGGAGTAATCATAGAATGGGATTGTACGATGCGGTCATGATAAAAGATAACCATATTGTTGCGCTTGGAAGCATATCCAAAGCGATTGAGACCGTAAGATCTAAAATTCCCCACACCGTTAAAATTGAGGTGGAAGTGGAGAATTTCGATCAAGTTAAAGAAGCCGTTGAATCGAAAGTGGATGTGATTATGTTGGACAACATGAGCACAAAAGATATGTTGAAAAGTGTTTCTTACATAAACGGAAAAACCATTGTGGAGGCCTCTGGCGGAATAAATGAAAAGAACATTCGTGAAGTGGCCACTACGGGAGTGGACGTGATTTCTATCGGTGATTTGACCACTCACATTGAATCATTGGATATTGGTCTGGATCTAAAAAACATTCTTCAATGAATTTACTTTTCCTTTTATCCTCCAATGCGGGCTCTTCATTTAGAGACTTTTTACACCATGACCCTCGTTACAAAAGTTTGCCTTATAAACAATGGTATTTTACTCCTAACGTGCGTGAAAGCAAAGATTTAAACCAGTGCGAAAAGACAATCTTTGAAAAAGATTTTTACCGCTTCACAAGCGACAAGGGAATTTTTTCGAAGCCTAACCAGAACTGATAACTTCGAGAGGATATAAAAAACGTTCATTGAGTAAGCTGTTTTACTCTCTGATTAAACTATCAAACTTGACGCACATTAAGAGTATTTTACAGCAATTAATTTCTTTCATGGAAATTTACGACAATCCTTCAAATGTTTTCGTGGCGGATTTCAGTTGAGGAATCATGTGAATGATGGACAAAACTTGGTTGTTGGATTAAAGTCTGAAGATATCAAGATAAAACAAGAAAGTAATGGCGATGGAATCGGAGGATCAGTCCGTTCAATTTTTTCTTCAGGCAAAGAAAGTGTGATACAGGTAAAAATCTAAGAAACATTCTTAACCGTATCATCTTTTGAACGTGTTAAACTGTCAATGGATCAAAAATGTTTTTTAGAATTCAATGGCGACAAATACTTGTTATAGGAGGATGTGAACTTATGGAAGTAATTGTGGTCTCAGGAATGTCAGGAGCTGGAAAATCCGTAGCTTTGGGAGTGCTGGAGGATATAGGGTTTTTTTGTATGGACAACGTCCCACCGGATATCCTGTTCAGCATGATAAGGATCATGAAGCATCCATCGGTGGAAAAAAAAAGATTTGCCGCTGTTATGGATGTTAGAACCGGAAAATCTTTTGGCGGCATTCGCAAGATAATATCAAGATTGAAAAAAATGGACGTTAAAGTTAAGATCATTTTTTTAGACTCTAAAAATGATGTACTTATAAATAGATACAATTTAACCCGCAGGCGGCACCCTTTATCAGATGGAAAAAGTTCAATGGAAGAACTAATTCAAGAGGAACGTGAGATGCTTTTAGAGATTCGAGAAATGGCAAATTACACATTGGACACCTCTCTGATGAATTCTCACGAATTACGTCGTCGTATGGTTGAAATAACAGAAGGGAAGTCAAACAGATCGCTGAGGCTCTATATCGAATCATTTGGTTTCAAGTACGGAATATCCGTGAGTTCTGATTTCGTCTTCGATGCGCGTTTTCTACCGAATCCGTATTACATAAAGGAATTGACTGATAAAACAGGAAGAGATCCTGAAGTAATTGGGTATTTTGAGCAATTTGACATCGTCAAAGAATACATTTCGAGAATTGAAAAAGTTCTCGATTTCGTGATAGACAATTATTCAAAAGAAGCCAAAGATGTTTTGTACGTTTCCGTAGGCTGTAGTGGAGGCAAACACAGATCGGTGTACATAGCTCAGAAGCTTGCGCAACTCTTTAAAAGTAAAGCAGAAGTGAGTGTGACACATAGAGATATATTAAGATGAGATGGCACACACTTTCTTATCATTTTTGTACGTTGCAATGACCTTGGCCGAGGTACTTCCTATTGGGCTTGAAAGTACCACGAAATTGGCATTCATTCCATCTTCAACTACGAATTTTTTATCGGTTGTAAAGCACTCTCACTTCATGAACACCCAAATTAACGTCCCTATAAGCGCCACAGCTTCAATTGCTTGGAAAAGATACACAGAACCAAGTGTCGTCTCAAGAGAGGATACCTTTTTTTTAAGTGTAACGTTTTCCTTTGAAAATGACTCCATCTTTGAAGTGGCCGATGATAAAGCGCTCAGCGTACTTGATGTTTTTTCGGAATTCAATCTTCTTTCACTCTCAATTGAATCCATCCTTGTTTTCAAATTGACAATATCAGCCCTGAATCGAGATATCGTTGCGTTTATCGAAGCGGAGACATCTTTCATCTTCATCTTTATATCTTCATCAGTTGATTTCAGCTGAGACAGCTGAATGTCAAGTGCCTTCACTTTAATGCTCAAGCTTTTCGAGTTGCTTACCGCCTCGGACAACAGACTGGCTGGAGGTACTTCTTTCATGATTTTCAAAGAGGAGATCAAACTCTGCATGGCGTTAACCTGTATTTTAAGTTGATCTATCTCTGCAACTAATTCATTCAAAGAGCTCGAAGTGTTCGTCACATACGCTTCAAAATTTGAATACTTTTTCATCGCATCTTCAAGATTCTGGATTTTTAGCGAAAGATCATTTGAAATGATCACATTAGTTGCAGAAGTGGTTGTAGGCTGAGTTTGACTTACTTGTGTAAGTGGTTGTACCCTTCCTTGAATGTAATTCAGCAAACGTGAAAGAATCCTCGCCAAATCAGCGCGTGTTACAATCAAAGTCCCGTTGAAATTGTTATTGGAATCGAGCTTCATTATGTTGTTTTGAACCATTTCCGCAACATATGGATAAAGCCCGGAAGATGGAGCAACGTCATTTACATTCACGCCATAAACAATCGTTGATACCAAAAAAACGAGAAATATGACGATGAATCCTTTTCGCATATCCCTTACCTCCCATTCAGAAAAAAGTAGGTCTTAGAAGAAAAATAAGTTGTGTCAAATTCGCCAGTTGCTATCTTCGTCCCCATAACATCGTAAGTTTCGTAAAGGTGCTTTTTTCTCGAAAGAGAAAGGGACAAAGGAGTGTATCCTTCATCTTTACCATCCACAATTAGTTTCAAAGGATCTGGAAAAGACATGAACATAACCTTTACGTTGTTGGGATCTGTAAAATCAAGAGTGTAAACTTTGTTTTTTTCGAACATGATGTGTCTTTCAATATTACCGTCATTCCAAAGCACAGAAAGAACGTGATCGCCAGCAGTCACACTTATATCAAAAAGCGGCGATCGACCAATTGGCTTTTTGTCTAAAAAAATCTCTGCATTCAACGGCTTCGTTATCACAAAGAATTTTGCCATCGGCTCGAGTGAAAAAAAATACTTTGAAACTTGTCCGCTCTTTATTTGAATGTAGCGAGATAATCTTGGATAATTCGAGTTGAACACTTCAACTTTGTATATTCCAACGACGGCATTTAGAGTGGCTGGAACGGATGTCCAAACTTGTCCTATGTGAACCATCGTTCCCTTCAATGGGTTGGCGTCTATGAGCACCATCCCGGAATTTATCATATCAGCATAGACCGTTTTTATCCCTTGATTCAAAAGGAATTTTCCAAACCAAATTCTTCCACCAGTTCCAACCATTTTAACCGAATACGTCCCATATGGAATTTGCAAGCTCGTTTGGGTTTGACCTACGAATTTACCGTTCAAATTTACCGCAGCGCCCATTGGATTGGATGTAAAGACGACTAACCCGATCTTGGGCTTTAGCATCACCACATACTTTCCATCGCCTGTTATATCCAATTTACCTGTGGTTGAATAGGAATAAATTTGACTTGCACTGTAAGTGTAAACTCCCGTTTCAACCGTAAGGGTGGCCGGTGCGGTAAAGGTTGTAGATGCCATTGTGATGATGGCACCTTCAGGGGACGAGTCAATCGTTATTCGTGCTAATTTTTTCAATTTGAAATACAAAGAGAGAGGTGTCGAATTCTCTGAAACACTTAAAGACGTGGATAATTTTGAAAAGCTGGTTGCTTCAACTGTCAACAAATGTATTCCAGATGAAAGATTCGTTGAAATAGGCGTCATTCCAACAAAATTCCCATCGATCTCAAGATAGGCATGATTTGGAGAAGTTCTAACGTTGATCTTTCCGGCTTTTTGTAAGATGAATTTTCTTTTCAAAACACCAAAAGCTTTGGCCACAACGATGCCCTCTTGTGGAACGTAGCCTCTTTTGAATATTTTTAAAAAATGTTTCCCAGCAGCAACAACTACAGTTGCGGGTAAAAGTACCTCTTCACCATCTATTAAAGCCTTCGAACCGTTCGGAAGCGATGCGATCGAAAGGTAAGATATAGGTTTAAGCGTTATCATGACAGTTGACGGATGGGTTGTCGAATTCACGAAAGTTGTAGGGAAATAGCCTATATCTTTGATCTCTATCTTTGAGCCTGGTTGAACATCGATCTTCAACAACCCTTCATTTCCACTTTGTCCAACTAAAACGTTATCAACGTAAACCAAAGACTCTGACGGAGAAGTTATCAAAGTCAACGGCACTGCCAAAGCTATCACGGCATACGTCATAAGGATTAAAAACGGAAATAATTTAACGGGGAAATGCATGTACGATCATACCTCTCTGTTTCCGACTCTAAAAGTCGTACGCTTAACTCCATCAAAAAAGTTGTATGATTCTTTATTTGGATCCTCGTTGTAATAAGGTCTTGTACAGTTGGGACAACCGGATGTCAAGAAAGCGCTTTCCGATATCTTTTTCACATCGATCCCGTAACTTATCACTTCTTCTTTTTCAGAGAACTCAAACTCTTCCAAATTGACCAAATTGTTTTCTAAAACATATCGTGCAACTTGTATTCTCCTGTAAGAATCCATATTGGGTTTTGGATGTTTTTCCAATTTCGTCCCTTTTATCGGAGTAAAGGCAAACAATCCTAAACTTATTCCAAGTTTATGCATTTTATCTATAAATTCGACTGTCTCTTTCTCACTTTCATCAAGCCCTACAATGGCATGAGTGGTTATCCTATGAGGAAATCTTTTGGCAAGCGATCTAAGTAAAGAAACGTGTTTTTGAAAATTGCCACCACGATATTCGGAGTAAGTTTTTTCGCTCACAACATCAGTTGCAATACCCAATCTCTCTATGCCTTGCTTAAACCATTCACTGGCTTCTTTCAAAGAAAAGACCCTTACACTCACAGAAATTGGTATGTTGAAATTTCTCACACGAGAAAGGAATTCAAAGGCTTCTTGCTTCGCAAAGTTCGATGAAACCACCTGCAAGCATATGCGTTTCACCTCATGTGATCTTTCTACGCCGTCAACGATCTCTCCCATTTCAAATTCTGGCCATATAACTCTGGACAACATGCTTTCCGGCGCAAAACTCGATTTAGCTTGGGCACAGTAAGCACAATCGAAATGGCACTTTTCCCCGAACATGGCGTAAATAGTCTTCATCTTCAACTTTGGACCTGATTTTATCAACCCTAAAAACCTCGCACTTCCATAAGACAACCTCATTGTCCTACCTCCAAATTCGGTACGGCATTGAGCGAAAGACCTGCAAAAACGCCTGCCTTGTAATATTGCCATCCGGCGGCTGCTATCATGGCGGCGTTATCGGTACAATAAGAAAGCTCAGGAAAATGGAATTCTATTCCCTCTTTTTCATGTGCCATGTCCGCCTTCTCTCTCAACGCAGAATTTGCCGCAACTCCCCCAGCTACGATCACATCTAAGACTTTGTATTCCTTCACAGCTTTCAACGTTCGTCCTATCAAAATGGACGCCACCGTCTCTTGAAAAGAGGCCGCAACGTCTTCAATTTTCACATTTTTGTTGTCCCTTAAGAAGTACTTGACATGGGTTTTCAAACCACTGAAACTGAAATCATACTTTTCTTTCGCTTTGGGCTTCGGAAATTTGTATCTTGGAATACCGTCCTTGGCGACACGCTCAATCTCCGGTCCACCGGGATAACGAAGATTCAACATACGGGCCACTTTATCAAAAGATTCTCCTGCGGCATCGTCTAAGGACTTCCCGATTATTTCATAAGAAGACATGGATTTCATGTACAGCAGTTCAGTATGAGCTCCTGAAACCATGAGAACGATGCACGGAAGAGATATAGACTTATCGAAAAGAAAAACCGCGTTAAGATGGCCTAACATGTGATTAACAGCTATCAAAGGAACTTTCCACGAGTAGGCTAAAGCTTTGGCGTAAGATATTCCAACAAGCAAAGGACCAGCTAACCCAGGACCATAAGTTACGGCTACCGCAGAGATCAACTTCGAATCTATCTTCGATTCGTCCATAACCATTTTCGTGAGTTGGGAAATGTTTTCCAAGTGATGCCTCGAGGCTATTTCTGGAACTACTCCGCCATAAAGTGCATGGGTCTCCACTTGCGAAGCCGTTTTCTCAGCCAGAACTCTTTCACCATTTTCAACAATTGCAATGGAAGTTTCGTCGCAAGAACTCTCAACACCAAAAATCAGCGCCATTCAGACCTCCAACTCATGCGGATTCTTTAAGCTCAACAACTGGCTTCTTTCCTTTTCTCACGGTTTCCGAAGTAACGATTACCTTTTTCACATTTTGAAGGCTTGGAACTTCGAACATCACGTCCATCATAACCTCATCCATTACACTCTTGAGCCCACGCGCGCCTGTTCCACGTTCTTTGGATAGGCTTGCGATTTCCAGCAGAGCCCCTTTTTCAAACTCAAGATTTACCTTATCAAGTTCAAGAAGTTTTTTGTACTGTTTTACCACGGCGTTTTTGGGCTCTGTGAGTATTTTGACCAATTGCTTTTCATCAAGTTCTTCAAGAGTGGTAAGTATCGGAAATCTCCCTACAAATTCGGGTATCAACCCGTAATGAACAAGATCATCAGGGATCACCTGTTTGAGGAGCGAGCTCAAGCTCTCATCCTTTTTGGATTTTAATTTGGCGTTGAACCCCATTGTCGTTTGTTGTACTCTTTCTCTTATCAAATCGTCTAAGCTATCAAAGGCTCCACCAACTATGAAAAGAATATCAGTCGTATCAACCTTTATAAACTCTTGATATGGGTGTTTCCTTCCACCTTGTGGAGGTACGTTGGCCACAGTTCCTTCAACTATTTTCAGAAGAGCCTGTTGCACTCCTTCTCCAGAAACGTCTCGGGTAATGGACACGTTCTGAGACTTCCTTGCGATCTTATCTATCTCGTCAATGTACACAATGCCATGTCTGGCGCGCTCAACATCAAAATCGGCCACTTGCAAAAGCCTAAGAATGACGTTCTCAACGTCTTCTCCTACGTAGCCAGCCTCTGTCAATGGCGTCGCATCGGCTATGGCAAAGGGAACATCCAAAACTTTTGCCAAGACTCTTGCCATTAAAGTTTTTCCAGAACCTGTTGGACCTATAAGCATGATGTTGGATTTTTCTATCTCAACATCGTCAAACTTCTTTCCCATGAAAACTCTCTTGTAATGGTTGTAAACCGCCACACTTATCGTTCTTTTCGCTTTTTCTTGTCCTATGACGTATTTATCAAGTTCCGCTTTTATCTCGGCTGGACCTGGCAAACGTTTTATAGATTTTTGTCCCTCACTCTTAGATTGTGGATGATCGTGAAGGATGTCATGAAAGAGTTCAACACACTCATCACAAATATAAACATTACCTGGTCCGGCTATAAGCTTGTTAACTTCACTTGCCGGTCTACCACAAAAAGAACAGAATTTCTCACTTTTCACCCTTGTTACCTCCATCTTGCAAAGTTCGCTTAGACGAAATGACCTTATCTATTAAGCCATATTCAAGCGCTTCTTGGGCAGTCATGAAGAAGTCTCTGTCAGTATCTTTCTCTATTCCTTCCAGAGATTGTCTTGTGTGTTTCGACAAAATGGCGTTCAATTCACGCTTCAATCGCATGATCTCCTTCGCCCTTATCTCTATATCAACAGCTTGACCTTCGGCACCTCCAAGAGGTTGATGTATCATCACCGAAGCATGTGGTAAGGCATAACGCTTTCCTTCAGTACCGGATGCCAGGAGGACAGCGGCCATAGAGGCTGCCATTCCGATTGCGGTCGTTACCACATCACATTTCACGAATTGCATGGTATCGTATATGGCCATCCCCGCATTTATCTCTCCACCGGGAGAATTTATGTATATGTATATGTCTTTGTCTGGATCTTGAGCTTCAAGGAAAAGTAGTTGGGCGACTACCAATCCAGAAGCGTAACTGTCTATGGCTCCCTCCAAGAACACAATTCTATCTTTAAGCAAGCGAGAATATATATCGTATGCTCTTTCACTTCGACCTGTGGTTTCTATGACTATCGGAACGCCTTGATCCTGAATAGTCTTGTTACTCATTCGACTTTTCCTCCTTTTCTTCTTCCCCTTTTGGATCTTGTGGTTCCTCCTCTTCGATTTTTTTCGTAATTATTTTGACGCTTTTCAACAACTCTTCTGCCACTTTGTTATGGAGTATTTCGTTCTCTATTCGGTCACGAAGCTCATTGTCTTTTGTAAGTGTGACTTTGAGCCTTTCATCGCTCATGTTAAGAGACTGATAGTATTCTTTGGCTTTCCCAAATATTTCATCTTCTGAAACTTCTATTTTTTTCTCTTTTGCTATTTTTTCAACAGCACCTTTGAGTTTTAGGTAGCTCGTGATCTCATTTTTTAAGCTCTCTTTATAAGCTTTTTCGTCTCCTTTAAAATCCTTCAAGGATTTCTTATATTGTTTATCTTCCTTTTGACGCATGATCATGTGATTCACGAATAAATCTATGGAGTGCTCAGATATATTCAATTTAGTTTTCTTTTCCAATCTATCAAGTATGTTGTTGATCTCAAAGCTTTTAACGAATTCATCAAATGATCCTTTTATCTTACGACGTAATTTTTCTTTCAAGGCTTCAAGGGTCTCCGCTTCGTTATCGATCATCTTGGCAAAATCGTCGTTTAAATCCGCTAAAGTCCTCGTGTAAACTTCTTTAACATTCATGGTATAAGCCGTTTTGTTTTCATCTTTTTCGTCAACGAATTCGATAGAGTCACCAACTTTTTTACCTACAAGCTCGGCAAATATTTTACCTTCATTTGGCTCTTTGACTACAACCTCAAATTGTCTTGGCTCCTCATCTTTACCTGTTAGATGATAATCTATATCCACTTGATCGCCTGTTTCAATGATTTCATTTTCATCTTTTGGTTTTAAAATGACATTTTCTTCGCGCATGCGTTCAAGTTCTTTTTTCATATCACTTTCAAGGCCCTCATCGCTCATTTCTGGGATCTCTATCTCTTCCCCTTCTAAAGATTCGATTTCAACATCTGGATAGATGTGAATTTCAAAGACGATCTCAGCCACTTCACCAAGTTCTACAGAAGCGAGTGCGGGTGGCAACATGATGTTGAAATCTTTGAATTTTTCGTTTTCATACAGAACATCCAGCGCCATATCCGCGACATCCTCTTTGATCATGTTGTTTATCTTCTCCATGCCAATCACAACATTCAAGAGATTCTTAGGAACTTTTCCCTTACGAAATCCCTTCACTTTCACACTTTGAGATAGCTCGTTGTAAACTTTGCCTCTTGCCTCTTCTATCGCTTCATGATCAAGTGAAATTTTTACGGTTTTTACATTCTGTTCCTCTTTGATGACTTCAAACATGATAAACTTCCCTTCTTCGTTTTATATTTGAGAATACCTTCTTACATTTAATTCAAAGGATATAGGAGCTAAGATCTTCATTTTCAACGATCTTGCTTAATTTCTTATTCACGAACTCTTTGTTCACGATAACCGGGCTTTCAACATCTGGAGCTTCGAAAGACACATCCTCCATCAGCTTTTCGACAATGGTGTAGAGACGCCTTGCACCTATATTCTCTTGCTTTTCGTTCATCTCAAACGCCATGCGAGCGATCTCGGAAATCCCTTCTTCTTCAAAACGAACATCCACCCCTTCTGTTGCGAGTAAGGCCTTGTACTGCTTGATCAAAGAATTCTTTGGCTCGATAAGTATTCGCTCAAAATCGTTTTGTGTAAGAGCCTCTAACTCAACCCTTATGGGGAAACGCCCCTGTATTTCAGGTATAAGATCGGATGGTTTTGATATGTGAAACGCTCCTGCCGCTATGAACAACACGTAGTCTGTTTTAACCATTCCATATTTCGTATTCACATTCGTCCCTTCAACTATTGGGAGAAGATCTCTTTGAACTCCCTCTCTTGACACATCAGGTCCCCCTTTTGATCCGGCAGCGACTATCTTATCGAACTCATCCAAGAAAACCATGCCTCGATATTGAGCACGTTCAAGCGCCTCTTGAATCATGCTGTCTTTGTCTATCAACTTTTCAGATTCAATTGGCAAAAGCAAACGTCTTGCGTCTTTGACTTTAACACGTTTGCGTTTCATCTTCTTTGGTAGAAAATTTCCGAACATATCCTGAAGATCGATGTTCATATCCTCCATATTCATACCACCTATAACAGGCATCACCGGTGCGTTGTCTTCGATCTCCAATTCAATTTCCATATCTTCAAGCTCGCTGTTTCTCAACCTTTCCCGCATTTCGTTTCGTCTTGACATGGCGTTACGGTGCTCTTCTGGTGAAATTCTAGGCTGGGGTTGATTTTGAAAAAAGCCCATGAATCCGGCCTGCTGGCGTTTTTCCACACTCTCTGGAATGATGGCATCAAGAATACGATCTTCGACAAATCTTTTCGCTTCTCTTTCGACCCTTTCCATCATCTCGGATTTTACGGTGTTAACACTTGCTTCAACAAGCTCGCGAATTATCGATTCCACTGATTTTCCAACATATCCAACCTCTGTATATCTCGTAACTTCCACCTTGACAAGTGGAGAACCAGAGAGTTGTGCAAGTCTCCTGGCAATTTCCGTTTTTCCAATTCCAGTCGGTCCAACCATCAATATGTTTTTCGGGATAACATCGCGCTGAATATCTTCCGGCAGTTTTATTCTTCGCACTCTGTTGCGAAGTGCCACCGCAACAGATTTTTTCGCATCATCCTGACCAACTATGTATTTATCAAGCTCGCTTACAATTTGTCGAGGAGTCAATTCGTCTATCTTCAAGTTCAACATAAGCGCCTCCTTAAATTTCTTCAACCGTTATGTTCGAATTGGTATATATACAAATTTCTCCGGCGATTTCCAACGATTTAACCGCCACATCGTGTGCATTCATGCTCGTGTTTCGATAAAGAGCCCTTGCAGCGGCGATTGCGTAAGAACCGCCAGATCCTATCGACATGATAGGCTCATCTGGTTCTATGATTTCCCCGTTACCTGATATCAAAAACATGTCATTTGTATCAGCCACCATGAGAAGAGCTTCCAATCTTCTCAAGACCCTATCCGTTCTCCAATCTTTTGCAAGCTCCACCGCAGCCCTTTTTAAAATCCCATTTGATTCCCTAAGCTTGGATTCAAACCTGTCAAAGAGCGTAAAGGCATCCGCGACAGAACCGGCAAATCCAGCGATCACCTTTCCGTTGCCGAGCTTTCTTACCTTTTTGGCAGTCGCTTTTACAATCGTCTCACCTAAGGTTACTTGCCCATCTCCTGCCATAACGGTCTTTCCATCCTTTTTTACAACCAAAATGGTTGTTCCTAAAAACTCCATCGATTCACCTCCGCAGCGCAGACAGCACCGCATTTACAGCGATTCTACCTAACGAAATCCTTCCTGCACTTGCGGATGCAGGAAGATCGCTCAATTGTGTCATTCCAGGAATGGAATTAACTTCTAAGAAATAAATTCCATTCTTTGAAATTATACCATCTATTCTCGCAAAATCTCTTAAGGGCAATTCCATGTACACTCTAAGTGACATTTTTTTAATCTTGTGTGTTTCAAGATTCGTCAAAGGCGCAGGAGCGATAAGCTTCGATCCGTTCGGATTGTATTTAGACTCGTAATCGTAAAAAGTGTTGGAAGGTATTACCTCAAGTATTGGAAGAATCACTGCCTTCCCGTTTATATCCGCAATTGATACGCTTATCTCGCGCCCATCAATGTATTCTTCATAGAAATATCCATCTCTCCGTTTGCAATTACCCTTTGAAAAGCACATCTTCACTCCCAAACTCGAACCACCAAATCGTGGCTTCATAATACAAGGAAATTTTTGTGGATCGTTTTTCCATTTTGGAGTTTTTATTCCAAGTTTTATGAACACTTCTTTGGTCTTTATCTTATCGTATGTTAGATCACAACTTTTGGAATTTGATCCTGTATACTTTATCCCTCTTTTTTCAAAGTATCTTTGCACTTTTCCATCTTCGCCGGGAGATCCATGAAGCGCTATAAAACATGGTGATTTTACCTCCTTCAACACTTTAAAATCTCCATTCCACACAAGAAGTTTTGCATCAACCCCTTCTTTCTTTAAAGAGTTGAATACGTTCTTGCCGCTCAGTGTTGATATTCCTTTTTCATCTGAGCTTCCTCCGCATAAAACGGTTACCTTTGGAATTTTTTGCGAAGTCCTTCTTCCACCACTTGTGGAACCCATTTGCTTAGCTCTCCTTTGAATTGAGCTATTTCTTTAACCATCGAAGAAGAAACAAAAAGATATTTTAAATCTGTCATGAGGTATATCGCTTCAAAATCTGGACACATTTGCCTGTTTGTCATGGCCATTTCGAACTCGTACTCGAAATCTTCAAGGGCTCTTAAACCTCTTATCACCGTCTTTGCAGAGTGGGTTTTGATATATTGAACTAAGAGACCCTGATGGATATCAATACGCATGTTTTCAAAGCCTTCAGTCGCTTTTTTTGTCATTTCGAACCTTTCTTCTAAGGTGAAAAAAGGGATCTTTCTCGGATTGTTCATCAAAACGATCGTCACTTCGTCGAATATTTTCAAAGCTCTTTTGATTATGTCGAGATGACCGTAAGTTATCGGATCAAAAGTTCCTGGGTAAATGACTTTCAAATTCAGCACCTCTCTTGGAATTCTTTTTTGTCACGTAGCCTTATACAACTTAGATGGCCTCCATATACACATCCTGTGTCAATACCGATTTTATCATCTTTTATGAAAAGGTGCTCCATTGGAGTATGTCCAAAGACGATGATAAAGTTTTTAAGTGGCTTGTTAGAATAAATGAATTCATCTCGTATCCATAACAGATCTTCTGTTTTCTGTTTTTCTATTGAAATCCCAGGTTTTACTCCCGCATGTACGAAAAAGTATCCATCTTGTATATGGTATATTTTTGTTTTTTCTATGAATTCTATATGGGATTTTGGAATGCTATCGATGTCACCGTAACTTTCTATAGTTCTTTTTGCACCGTTGTGTTCCCATAGCTTCCAGGATTTTTGATCTCTATTTACGTAGAATTCATGAAACATCCATTCATGGTTTCCTTTTAAGAAAATCGTATTTGGATGGCTTAACGATAGATTCATCAACAGGTCTATAACTCCCTTCGAATCGGGACCTCTATCGATATAATCACCATGAAACACCAAAGTATCCTCTTCTTTCAAAGGGATTTTGTTCAAGATTTTTTCCAATGGACCTTTGCATCCATGGATGTCACCTATTGCGTAGATCAAATTTCCTCACCTCTGAATTTTTTGTTTACTTTTCAACAGCCTTTACTACTATTACTATTATTATATATCTTTATAGTAGTAGTAGGTACTGTTGAAAGTGTTGAAAACTATTCTCAGCAGGTATGGTTATCAAGTTTTTTGACTGTTGAAAACTTGTTGAAAAAGTGTTGAAAACTATGTTGAAAACTTTTTGACTGTTGAAAGTGTTGAAAACTTTTCAAAAAATGACTCAAAAAATCGCTTAAATCCTTGTCATTGCTGTAAAAAACGCACTTAAAAGTTTTCAACAGTCATTTTTCTCATATTTTATAGGTGTTTCCGGAGTTTTCAACAATCGACTGTTGAAAACTTTTTTATAAAGTGTTGAAAACTATTCTCAGTGGGCATGGTTATCGAGTTTTTTGACTGTTGAAAACTCAAAAAGGGAGGTATCATGAGCAAAACAAAGATAACTATGTATATTTGTGAATAATTCCTTTTAATCTCCGTTGAAAGCCAATAATTGCCTATTTTCACACTTTGAATGTAAGGGGTAATTGCGCTAACATAATTAGCAGAGTGAGTACTTGAGTGCTAAAAATAGAAGGGAGGCTCTTGAAATGAAAGTAAAACCGATTGGTGAAAGAATCTTAATCAAACCTGTTGAAGAAGAGTTGAAGTCCGCAGGAGGCATAGTTCTTCCTGAGAAAGCAAAAGAAAAGTCTCAAAAAGCCGAGGTTATCGAAATAGGCAACAGCGATGAGATCAGCGTAAAGGTCGGCGACAAGGTTATTTTTGCGAAATACTCTGGTAATGAAATTAAAGTAGATGACAAAGACTATGTGATAATTGACTGGAGCGACATCCTCGCCAAAATCGAGGAGTAAAGGAGGGAAAAAATATGCCGAAACTCTTGAAGTTCGATGAAGAAGCAAGACAATCTCTTCTCAGAGGCGTGGAGAATCTTGCGAGTGCAGTTAAGATAACGATTGGACCAAAAGGTAGAAATGTAGTTCTTGAAAAAAGTTTTGGATCACCTACCATAACAAATGATGGTGTTTCAATAGCAAAAGAAATAGAATTGGAAGACAAGTTCGAAAATCTTGGGGCACAGTTGGTAAAAGAAGTTGCAACTAAGACAAATGATGTTGCTGGAGACGGTACAACAACTGCGACCATATTGGGCGAAGCCATTATCAAAGAGGGCATTAAGAACATAACGGCCGGCGCAAACCCGATGATCATGCGTTCTGGGATAAGCAAAGCTACGGGAAAAGCTGTAGAAGAGATAAAGAAAGTAAGCAAAAAACTCAACGGTAGAGAAGATATAGCGCATGTCGCGGCGATCAGTGCTAGTAGCGAAGAAATAGGTGAATTGATAGCCGAGTCCATGGACAAAGTCGGTGAAGACGGTGTTATAACCGTTGAAGATTCAAAAACGATGGAAACTTACGTGGATTTCACAGAGGGTATGCAGTTCGACAGAGGCTATATTTCTCCTTACTTCGTGACCGATGCCGAAAAGATGGAAGCACTCCTGTCAGATCCTTACATACTCATAACCGACAAAAAGATAAGTGCCATCAAACCACTTATTCCAGTACTCGAAAAAGTGGCTCAAACTGGCAAAACCTTACTCATCATATCTGAAGACGTTGATGGGGAAGCGTTAACCACATTGGTGCTCAACAAGCTCAAGGGGACGCTGAACACCGTTGCTGTAAAAGCACCTGGATTTGGAGATAGAAGGAAAGCCATGTTGCAAGACATTGCAATCCTTACTGGTGGAACGGTTATAAGTGAAGAAGTTGGACTCGATTTCGAGAACACGACACTTGACATGCTTGGTAGATCCAAGAGTGCTAAGATCAGAAAAGATGATACCCTTATCGTTGACGGAGCTGGAAAAGCCGACAAAATCAAGGAAAGAATCGCTCAGATCAAAGCCCAAATTGAAAATACTACGAGTGATTACGAGAAAGAAACTCTTCAAGAGAGAATGGCAAAACTCGCTGGAGGCGTAGCCGTTATCAAAGTCGGTGCCGCAACGGAAACAGAACTCAAGGAGAAGAAACACAGAATAGAAGACGCTTTGAGTGCGACTAAGGCTGCAGTTTCCGAAGGGATAGTGGCCGGTGGCGGAGTGACCTTGCTCAAAGTCGCTCGAGAGCTTGAAAAATTCGAAAAAACTTTGGAAGGCGAAGAAAAGATTGGTGCCATGATCGTTCGAAAAGCCCTTCACGAACCGATAAGCATGATCTGTAAGAATGCCGGAGTTGAGGGTGCTGTCATCATCAACAACGTTCTTGGTAATTCAAGCAAATCATATGGCTACGATGCTCTTAGCGATAAATACGTTGACATGTTTGAAGCTGGGATCATCGATCCTGCAAAAGTTACAAGAAGTGCACTTCAAAATGCGGCATCCATCGCATCAATGCTTCTTACAACTGAGGTGGCAATTGTTGATAAACCAGAAGAAAAACCAGCTATGCCAACTCCTCCAATGCCTGAATATTGACATTGACGAATTCGTTTTACTTTTTAGCTTTTCAAAAGCGGGCCGTGCGGCCCGCTTTTTTGTCAGCATCGCTTTCAAATTTCAATCTATTACATTTTCCCCGTCTATGTAAACGGATTCGACAATCGAGTTCATGTCAAATGGGTGGCCGCTCCATACGACGAGATCTGCATCTTTGCCTTTTTCAATAGAACCTACTTGGTTATCCATTTTAAGAATCTTTGCCGGATTTATGGTTAGCATCTTGAGGAGATCTTCTTCCCTTGAACCATATCTAAGCGCGGTGGCGGCTTGAATTGAAGAGTATTCTAAGGGAATAACAGGATGATCGCACATCAAAGAGG
>WGFY01000062.1 GCA_015491995.1 Mesoaciditoga sp. | reverse complement strand
ATCTAACTCTTGAGAAAAGCCCTTTGCGATCACTTTTCCACCACCAACTTCACCTATAGGCTCATTGACAATTGCACGTTCTAACAACTTTTTCAGTTTCACAAGGTCTTCAAATTTTAACTCTTTAAAAATCCCGGTTGCATCTATCCAAGAGCTCAACCCCTCAAATCCAATGATGCTTTCACGAAGCGCAACCAAATCCGATGGACTGGCGGCCGGGTATGCAACTCTGGCAACGATACGTTCAACATCATGGATTTTGAAAAGGATCTTTCTCAAAGAGAGAAGCGATTCTTCTTTCTTCGTGAATCCATCCACGATGTCTAACCTGTACTCTATCTTATCTTTTTGCCTAAGTGGAGTGATGATCTCACGTTTCAACAGTCTTTGCCCCATTCGGGTAACACATCGATTCATGTGAGAGTAAAGTGAATTAGCGTTTTTAGTTATCACATCCAAATTGGAGAGCGTGTCAGCATCTAAGAACATGTTTGTATCGTCTCTGAACTTTTTTGGAGTCCTGATGTTAGAAAGGATTCTCTTTTGAGTTATCTGAAGGTACTTCAAAACTGCGGCACATGCTATGAATTCTTCTTGTGAAAGCTCTAAAAATGAGGCATCATCGATTTTGAATTGATCTTTAAGAGTTTGAACCGAATTTTTTGAATCGAAATACCAGTCTTCAACCTTTTCTTTAAAGATTCCTGAAATATTCGGGATCGGATCTTCTTTGGTGTATAAAACGTGCTTTGGAGAATACCTTTGTACGGCATCTAAAGAGGATTCGATTATGAAATCACCCGTGGATATGTCAACAAGCGCAACAGATGTGGAATATATGGCAGAAATGTAGTTATTCTCTGTTGTCAAAGCATCATCGTTTATCAACGTCCCAGGTGTTACAACACGCGTCACATCTCTTTTGACAAGCCCTTTTGCGTATTTTGGATCTTCAAGCTGATCACATATTGCAACTTTATTTCCCTGCTCCACAAGTTTTCTCAAGTAAATTTCCAAAGCGTGATGCGGAATCCCTGCCATAGGATTGTCTCCACGATGAGTTAAAATCAGCCCCAACGCTTTCGAAATGTATCTCGCATCCATTCCAAACGCTTCATAGAAATCTCCCACTCTAAAAAGTAGCACGCTGTCCGGGTACCGCTTTTTCAGATCCGTGTACTGCACCATCATAGGTGTTAAGTCATTTGACAACTTTCAACACCTTCTCAAGTAACTCAGCATAAAGCGGGCCAGCCGTGGCACGTTTAACGTTTACCTTCACCATCTCGCCTTCGGTCACATCGCCTTCAAAAAAGACCATTCTGTTATCTATCGTTCGTCCATAACATTCGTTTTTAGTCCTTCCCTCAACCATTATTTCAACATCTCTTCCAACGAGTTTTTCGTTTAATTCCAGCATAATGCCGTGTTGAAGTTTGGAAAGCTTTGCCATTCTCTCTTTTTTCACCTGCATGGAAATATCATCTTTGTAAAACCTTGTCGCGACAGTTCCTGGCCTCGGAGAGTAAGGAGCCACGTTAAGTCTTATGTATCTGATCTCTTCAACCAAAGAAAGCGTTTGCTCGAAATCTTCATCCGTCTCCCCAGGAAAACCAACAATTATATCGCCACCAATTGTGGCATCGCTGACATTTGATCTTATCCTTTTAATCAGTTCAATGTACTCTTCCACACTGTAACGCCTGTTCATACGCCTTAAAACAGAATTGCTCCCGGACTGAGGAGGTAAGTGAAAATTGCGTGAAATTTTCGGATGCTGGGCGACCGTTTCTATAAGTTCATCGCTTATATCAGATGGATACGAGGTTAAAAACCAAAATCTTTCTATTCCTTCCACGCCACAGGCGCTCTTGAGAAGTTCGGCTAAAGATGCACCACCTTCAAGATCTTTACCATAGGAATCAACATTTTGTCCAAGAAAAGTTATCTGGTTGTGACCGGACTCGGCAAGCCTTTTCACCTCTTCGATCACTTCCACCATTGGCCTGGATATTTCTCGACCTCGTGTGTAAGGAACTATGCAATAAGTACAGAACTTATCACAACCAGCTATTATGTTAACCCACGCATGATGGCCATGGTTTCTTCCTAAAAGCAGATCGTGATCTATTTCTGTGATGCTATCAGATAAATCCACCTCTTTCTTTCCTTCTACGGCATCAACAATCGACTTAAGTGCACGGGGTCCCAAAACGAAATCGGCGCCTCTTTTTTTCAAATTTTTCGCCGTTATTTGTGCGACACATCCGGTAACCCCAACTTTCATTCCGCTTTTTTTCAATCTACCTATAAGGCTGTACGCTTTGTTCTCAGATTTTTCTCTCACAGCACAAGTGTTCATTACGACCACATCCGCACCTTTAAGTGTGTTTACAATTTCGTGTCCGGCTTCTATAAGATATCCTTTCATTATCTCTGAGTCGCGAACGTTCATTTGACAACCATACGTTTTGAAAAATACTTTCACTTTTTGCCACCTTTTATTTTTTTCGTGAAATTCACGTGCGATCTTTTGATTTCACCACTAACACATCACATTTTGCCATCTTTAAAAGTTTCTCAGCCGTTGATCCAAATATAAGATCGGATATCCATCCGCCTCTTCCATAACTTCCAACGACCAGCAAATCAGCCCCCCATTCTTTGGCATAAGTGCTTATTTCCTTGTGAGGGATTCCATATCTTATTTCCACGATTATACGGTCTTTTGTCAAAGTTCTTATGAACCCCTTTAGCATCTTTTCTTGGTTTTTCAGCAGTTCCATCTCTGTCCCGACTACCATCGAAGGTTCTTCCATGCCATTTGAAAAATCATACGTCGTCGTTGTATCCACAACAGCGATTATACGAACTTGCGAGTTAAAAAGACCAGCGATTTCAATTCCGCGATCGAACACTTTTCTTGATACTTCGGATCCATCAACAGATATGAGCACTTTAAAATATTTAGATTTTTCTACCACGTTTTTCCCACCTCCACATCTACCACAAGCGGGACTTTCAATTTCACAACGTTTTCCATGGAATCTTTGACGATTTCTTTAACATCATCCAACTCATCCACGGGTAATTCAAAAACCAATTCATCATGAACTTGCAATATCATCATCGCTTTGTAAGGTCTAAGACGTTTGTGAATGTCTATCATTGCAAGTTTAATCATGTCAGCCGCACTACCTTGTATGGGTGCGTTTACGGCCATACGTTTACCATCTTCGGCAATGTTATGATTCTTATTCTTGATCGATGGCACATTCCTTCTTCTTCCAAAAATCGTCTTAACATACCCTTTTTCTTTGGCATTCTCAACGGTGCTTTCAAGATACTCCCTTACTTTCGGATAATTTTTGAAATAGTTGGTTATCAATTTTTCGGCTTCAGAATTATCGATCCCAAGCCGTTTAGCCAATCCGTAAGCGCTAATTCCATAAGTCACGGCAAAATTCACCATTTTCCCAACGCGTCTCATTTCCTTTGTCACAGCGTTTTCATCAACAGCGTAAACCTTTGAGGCCGTGATCGTATGAATATCAATTCCCTTTTCAAACACTTCCATGAGCGCCGGATCTTCGCTAACATGGGCTAAAACACGCAGCTCTATCTGAGAGTAATCTGCGCTCATCACAACCCAACCTTCTTTTTGAGCTCTTATGGCTTTCCTGATCTCACGACCTTCCTCATTTCGAGCAGGGATGTTCTGCAAATTCGGATCGCTGCTCGAAAGCCTTCCGGTGGAAGTGCCAGTTTGGTTAAAAGAAGTGTGAATCCTTGAAGTTTTCGGATTTACCATTTTGGGGAAAGCATCTAAATAAGTGGACTTCAATTTGAAATATTTTCTGTATTCTAAAAGCAAAGGAATTATCGGATGTTCATTTTTCATCTCTTCAAGTACGCTGGCGTTGGTTGAAAACGCATGGGTTTTCGTGCGACGACCAGGTTTCAATCCAAGCCTTTGAAAAAGCACCTCAGAAACCTGTTTAGGTGAGTTCAAATTGAAAGGCATTCCATCTGCAAGATCGTATATTCGGGATTCGATATCGGAAAGTTTTCTGTAATATCTGTTGGAAATTTCTTTTAGATAAGAGATATCAACGTACACTCCATTCATTTCCATGGTGGAGAGCACATCTATAAGCGGCATTTCAATTTGGTAGAAAACGTTGGTTAAATCGTATTCGTACATTTTTTTATTCAACACTTTGTACAATCTGTATGTAACATCAGAATCTTCAGCGGAATAGCTTGCTGCCCTTTTCACAGGAACGCTAGAAAAATTTTTTTCTTTGCCAACAACTTCTTCGTAAGTTATGGTTTTATATCCCAAGTATCTCATCGCAAGCCGATCGAGAGCAAACCTTCTTTCATTCGGATTCAACAAATATGCCGATATCATCGTGTCAAAATAAGGTACAAAAGTAACCTCATATTTTTTCATCACGCTCAGATCGTACTTTATATTTTGACCTATGACTTTCACACCTTTATTTTCAAAAATATCTTTAAGCTTTGAGATGACCTTCTCAAAAAAGAGGTTGTTTCCATTGATATGTCTTAGCGGAAGATAATAGCTCTCATTTCCATTTGAAAATGACACACCGACAAGTTCAGCATTTATCGTGCTAATTGATGTTGTTTCGGTATCAAAAGCTATTTTGTCTAATCGCTCTATCTCTTTAAACATCTCCGTAAGTTCTTCAACAGATTGAATCGTCTTGTATTTTGACTTTCTTGATTTGGCATCATCGTACAAATCAAACTCTTTTTTTAGAGAGAAAAATTCCAACTCATCGAAAAGTTCCAAAAGTTCAGGTTTATTCGGACCTTCATACGGTTTGGGAATGAAAGAGAGTGGAACGTTGTAAGAAAGCTGCACCAATTTTTTTGAAAGAAAAGCGCTATCCCTCCCCAAATCCAAAAGCTTGGCATGTCTCTTTTGAAGATCGTCAAGGTGCTCGTATATGCTCTTAAGATCACCATGGGCTTTTAAAAGACTCAAGGCACTCTTCTCCCCTATTCCTTTCACACCGGGAACGTTGTCAACAGCATCTCCAACAAGCGCAAGATAATCACCTATTTGTGAAGGTTTTATTCCATATTTTTTGATAACGGTATTTTCGTCGTACTCTTTCAAATCGCTAACTCCAAGAGATGCAAATCTCAACACCCTTACATTTCCGCCGACAAGCTGCAAAAGATCTTTATCACCTGTAACCACGTACACCTTTTCAAACTCTTTAGAGTGCTTTTTTACAAGCGTAGCGATAACATCATCCGCCTCGAAGCCAATTCCTTTTAAAATTGGCATCCCAAGCCCCTTCACAAGCCTTTCAGCGTGTGGAAGCTGCTCTATCATTTCCTGCGGGGCCGCTTTTCTGTTGGCCTTGTAATTTTCAAAAAGTGTGTGGCGGAAGTTTTTTCCCTTTGTATCCAAGACGAATACCACGGCATCGCTTTCTTTAAGGTGTTCTTTGACGAATTTGGACAGCATTTTTGCAAGACCGAGCACGGCGTTAGTTGGCTTACCATCCAATGTGCTCATCGATGGCAAAGCGTAAAAAGCCCTATAAATCAAGGCAGTCCCGTCAAAGACATACAAATTCAAACTTCAGTCACCCCTTTTTTTTCGGGTGAAACATCTTTTCCTTTCTTTGTAGTGTACGCAAAAAGCCATGCTCCAACAATTACAAGTATCACGGAAACCACTTGGGCGATCCTCAAATTGAAAAACCACAGGCTATCAAGCCTAAAAGATTCGTTGAAAAATCTAAAAACAGAGTATAAAATCAAGTACAGCGCAAAAGTTTGACCGAATTTCTTTCTCTTATTTTTGGTGTAAGTGTAAACCACATAGAAAACCAGCAGATCGGCTATCGTTTCGTACAAAAATGTGGGGGTGAAAAATTTGTAGCTCCAGTACTGTGGCATTCTGTATTGTGGCGGAACGTACATTTTCCAAGGTAAATTCGTAGGAGCACCGTAGGCTTCATAATTGAAAAAATTTCCCCATCTTCCCATTGCCTGAGCAAACGGAACCACCATGGCAAACGCGTCCATTCCTTGAAGGTACGTAAAAGAACAGTGCTTTCTCAGCTTTATGAAAAGCCATGTTCCAAAGAAAACCCCAAAAAGCGCGCCATGTATGGCCATACCACCAGTCCAAGGTGTGAGAATTTGATTAAGATGCTTAGAAAAGTAATCCCATGTGAAAGATACGTAATACAAACGTCCGCCTAAAACCGCGATTGGAATTATAAGAACCATGGCCAACAAGAATTCGTCCTCATTCACTCCCTCTATAAGAAGTTGATGACGGGCCAACAAGTAAGCAACCACAACAGATGATCCGATGATGATACCATACCACTTGATATGTAAAAATGGCAAGTTCACCGCATATGGATCGAGTATGATACTTCCCGAAAAGACCTCTTTTGTAAAGAAATACAAGACAATGACAAAAGCGGTAAGTACACTCCAAAATAAGATTTTTTTCTTCACGTCAATTCTCCCATTTTTTAAATTTATTCCATAATTTTTCCATCTTTTCTTTTATCTTCCCTTCAAGTCCGCGTGCTGTGGGATGATAAAAAGTTCTTCCCTTAAGCCTCTTTGGCAAATAGTTTTCCATCAAGAACGCGTTCTTCACATCATGCTGATAAACGTATCCTTTTGAATAGCCCATATTTTTCATCAGCTTCGTTGGCGCATTACGAAGCATGAGCGGAACTTCCTCGTAAGGATGCGCTTTTATCTCACTTGTAGATTCTTTATATGCACGATAAACGGAGTTGCTTTTTGCGGCGACCGCACAATAAATCACCGCTTCCGAAAGTGCAGTCGTGCATTCCGGCATGCCTATGAAATGTGTCGCTTGGTAGGCGTCTACGGCGATGTTCAACGCCCTTGGATCTGCCAGCCCTATATCCTCCGATGCAAACCTGACCACCCGTCGAGCAACGTAAAGTGGATCTTCACCTGCTTCCAACATGGCGGCCAAGTAATAAACTGCTGCATCAGGATCACTACCACGCATGGATTTGTGAAGTGCTGATATGAAATTGTAGTGTTCATCGGCATGCTTTCTGTATCTGGGGAGGGATTTTTGAATCAAATCTCCTATATTTTCAATTTCTTTTAAATCTTTTAACTTGGCAATTTTGATCGCTTCATCAAGAGAATTCAAAGCTGTGCGTGCATCTCCTCCAGAGATTTCTGCAATTTCATCAAATGATGACTTCGAAAGGGTAATATCCGAACTCTCCAAAGCCCTCTCCAAAATGACTTCGATATTACCTTTGGAAAGTGGTTTAAACACGAAAACCCGGCATCTTGAAAGGAGGGCTGGATTCACTTCAAAACTTGGGTTCTCAGTCGTTGCACCTACGAGTATCACCGCACCCGATTCAACATAAGGAAGAAGCGTGTCCTGCTGAGATTTGCTGAATCTATGAATTTCATCCACGAATATTACCGTTGGATGTCCTACCTTTGAGAAAAATTCAGCGGCTTCTCTCATCATCGGCTTTAAAATCCCAACCCCTTGCGTGGCAGCACTGAAATGTTTGAATTCGTTTCTCGTTCGATTTTTGATAACCTCTGCCAGAGAAGTCTTTCCACATCCGGGTGGTCCGTAAAGAACACAACTGTTAAGGCTGTCTTCTTCAATTGCCACTCTAAGAGGCATCCCTTTAGAGAGTAAGTGCTCTTGGCCAACGAAATCATCCAAGCTTTTTGGTCTTGCTTTTAAAGCCAAAGGCTCCTCTTTCCAGATACTTTCTTGCAAAAAGGTGTCACCTTCCAACTTCTTTGAAAAACTTAACAGTTTCTCTCAAGCCATCGCTAAAAGAATACTTTGGTTTCCATCCTAAAACTTCTCGTGCATGTGAGTTGTTAAGCAGGCTTTTTCTAAGATCCCCAGGGCGCGGGTTACCATGTACGGGTTCCTCCACGTAGTAAATATGTTCTTTAAGCGATTTGAAGACATCGTTCACGCTTTTCCCCGTACCAGTCCCAATGTTTAACGTCTCACCATCACCTTTTTCAAGAGAAAGAAGATTTGCTTCTACAACATCACCAACGTATATGTAATCTCTTACATATTCACCATCCCCATTTATTGTGAGGGCCTCTTTGTTCAACATTTTCTTGATGAATATGGCTATAACACCGGCTTCGCCGTCTGGATTTTGGCGAGGACCATACACATTTCCATACCTTAAAATCGTATATCTCAATCCGTTATTTCCATAAAATTTCACGTATTTTTCACCGGCCAATTTCGATATACCATATGGAGAAACCGGATCTGGGCACACACTTTCAACAGTTGGAAACTCTGGATCTTCACCGTACATGACTCCGCCAGAAGAGGTAAAAACCACTTTCTTGACACCGTATTTCATAGACATTTCGAGAACGTTTAACGTCCCTCTTACATTCACCTCTTCATCGTAAATGGGCTCTCTCACCGATCTTGAAACGGATATTTGTGCTGCTAAATGAAGAACGTAATCGGGTTTGTGTGTTTTGAAAATTTTTTCAAGCCCATCTTCATCTCTCACATCTTGACGGTACAAAATCGCTTTTTCATTAACATCACCGACTCTTCCAGTTGAAAGATCGTCAACGATGATCGGGACCATTCCACGTTTTAGCACAGCATCAACGATGTTGGACCCAATAAAACCGGCTCCACCTGTAATCATCACTTTTACACTTTGTTCCATGTTCTACCTCCTGCCAAATGATTTTAAAACCCTATCAACTTATTATAACACCTCCACTTTTAAATCCTTTTTGATGCGTTTGAGTTATGATCCTCGGACCGTTATCTCATCTCCACAAGAAAGTGATAGAATTTCTGACGCGGTGCCTTGATTGGAAGATATCTCCAAATAGCCTGAACTATCAAAATGGGCGACGATCGCATCTTTTCCTTCGGAATAATTTCTCACCAAGACAGCATCTTTGCCGTTGATACGGATGTTTTTCTCAGCTACATCGGCACGCTTAAGATTTTCAGTGGTTATCAACGTTTCAACATTTCCAAATCCATCGACGTACGCCACTTCAGTCTTTATCATACCATTTGATATTTGTGGAATTGGGAAATCCAATTTTGCTATATTTTTCCATTCAAGACCAAGAATAGATATCGGAATCCCTTTATCCACATATGCAGCAGCGGCTGCAAACACATCCCGACCGTGAAAGGTCGTAGAAGGTGGATATTTGTACATATACTTCGGATTTTCTATTGAATGGCAAGAAACAATCCCACGATTGAGTATTCTTGTAAACGTACCGTTGTCCGGACCAATACAGAATTTTCCGTCTATTTCCAAGGCTATCGCCTTTCTACTTGTTCCAACTCCAGGATCCACAACCGACAACAAAGTTGCTCCCTTTGGGAGATCGTCGAATATTCTCTCGATTACACATGCCGCTTCTTTAACGTTGAAAGGTGTGATAGTATGGATCAAATCGATAACGATCGATTTTGAAGATATTGAATAAATCACAATCTTAGATATACCTACATAGTAAGAGTTGTACCCCCAATCGGAGATAAAAGCTATCATTTCCCCACACTCCAATCTCTTGATTTTTGAGTTGATTATGTCTATTATATACTGTTATGAAAGGATGGTGAAAATAGAAATGCACGTCATTTTTTACATCAACCTTGCCAGTAGCATGGCAACAGGATTGATGTTGTTATTTGCCATCAGGTATCATTTTTATTATCAGCAAAAGGTTCAAAATTTGTATATCATACTGGTCGCCGCAACTTTTTTGCTCTGGAACGCATCGGATTTCTTCAGGATGTTTGAGTTACCAACTTTTCGATTGATCTTCTTTTACATCTTTTTGGTTTTGGCCTCAATAACTCCAGCTTTACAGATATCTTCGATTTTAAATTTGAAAAAGTTATTCTGGATAGAATCCGTTTTTTTGATCGTATTTGGAGGAACGTTTTCCTTAACTTATTTCATCTTTCCTCAAGAGACGATCGCAACTTGGGAGGCGTTGTTCTTCACCTTGAACTCGGCATTCGTGGTATGGTATTTGACAAGCAATTACATAAGCACCAGATCTTTCAGCAAAAGATCCAAAATAGCCTTTAACGCCATCTACTATTTCGCCTTTTCTGTATTTGAGATGGCAACCATTTGGACGTATGTTTACTCCGTCTCCATAAGCTCTTACCTATTGATATCAAGCTCTTTGATCTTATCAACATACCTTTACATATTAACGGCATCCACATACGGCAAAAGTCCTAAAATTTCCACTGGCTTTCTCAGAAACACACTCTATGGCACATTAGTCTCGCTGGTCATCTCCACATTCTTTGTCATTGGCTTCTACATCAATTCTTACTTCAGTGGAAGAATAGGAATCGTCCAATCTTTTTTCGTAAATTTTGCCTTGGTGCTCTTTGCTTTTCTGGCATTTAACGAATATTTTAAAAAAGTCGATAGGCTAATCGAGAGGCTGACGAAGAGCGGATCTTACTATTACAGAAAAAGCATGATGAATTTCATACGTCGCATACTTGAAATGGATACACTTGAAGATTTAGAGCCACTTGTTTCCAATTATTGTAGAAAAGTGTTGAACACCAACAACGTTGAGATTTTCTTCAAAGATGACGATGGAACTTTCAAATCCGCACGCAGAACTTTAAAAAAATCAGAGATACGTGAGATTCCCCTCTCTCCTAACATAGTGGATCTTTACACGATACAGAATAAACTTTCCAACTTTCGTGGAAAAGAGCTTCTTATTTGGATTAAAAACACCGACAAAATTGAAGGATTCATGCTTCTCGGTTACAAAAGATTTGGAAGATACACGGTAACCGACATGGAAATCGTGAACATAATATCGAATCAGTTGGCACTCTTCATGTCACGGTTGAGAAGCATCCGAAGAGTAAGAAAGGCAGAGAGAAACATGTTCTTCCAAGAGAAAATGGCATCTCTTGGAAGGCTTGCTTTTGGAGTTGCACATGAAATAAGAAATCCCCTCAATGTGATATCAACCTCTTTACAGATAATTAACGAAGACGCTTCTTCAACTGAGAAATTAAAAGGATACATTCAAGAGGAAATAAACAGAATCAACGAGATATTGGAAAATTTTCTTGACTTTGCAAGGCAAAGGCCACAAAGATCGAAATTGCTCGACGTGAGGGAAATTGTGGAAAAAACCGCTTTGCTTTTGAGCGAAAACGCCTTAAAAAAAACCGTTGAAATATCGGTTAAAATCCCCGATTCTCCTGTTATGATCAAAAGTGATAAGAACATGTTGATGGAAATACTTTTAAATCTTGGAACCAACGCTTTGGACGCTGTCAAAGAAAATGAAAGCATAGAATTTTCTTTGACAGTGGATGGTAAGCAACTTCATATCGAAGTTTCAGATAATGGAAATGTTATATCATCCGAAGAAATTCGACATATATTCGAGCCTTTTTACACGACAAAAGAGCATGGAACCGGCTTAGGTCTTGCCATAGTTTACAACTACGTGCAAGGAATGAACGGAAATGTAAGTGTTTTAAGCGAGAAAGGAAAAACGATCTTTACCGTTACGTTGCCAATGGAGGTGGATAAATGAACACAGTCCTTTTCGTAGACGACGAAAAGCATATTCTGGAACTCATGTCAATGCATTTTTCCAAAGAATACAAAGTTTTAACCGCAAAAGATGGCATAGAAGCGTTAAGCTTAATTGAATCCAAAAAAAAGATCGATTTGGTGGTTAGCGACGTTAAGATGCCAAGAATGGATGGCATGACGCTTCTTAAAGAATTAAAGAAAAGACACGACATCCCAATCATAATCGTCACAGCTTTTGGAACGATAGAAAATGCCGTGGATGCCATGAAAATAGGTGCATACGATTACATATCAAAACCTATAAACATTCATGATCTTGAGATGAAAATACAGAGAGCTTTGGAATACTCAAACATAAAGCACGAGAACATGGCTTTGAAAATGCGCATTAGAAAGATGTCTGGCATCGTTACAAGGAATGAGAAAATGATCTCAATATTGAGAAAAATACCAGAATACGCTCAAAAAAAACTACCGGTTTTGATACTCGGTGAAAGCGGGACCGGAAAGGAGCTGGTGGCAAAGGAAATTCATTCTCAAAGCAAAAAATACCTTGGTGCTTTTGTGGCGGTAAACGTCTCAGCAATTCCAGAAGATCTCTTTGAAAGTGAGTTTTTTGGGTATGAAAAGGGAGCATTTACAGGGGCTGTAACTTCTAAAATGGGGAAGTTCGAAGCCGCAAATGATGGAACGCTGTTCTTAGATGAAATAGGGGATATGAGATTCGAACATCAAGCCAAACTCCTTCGAGTACTCCAAGAGTCAAAAATCACACGTTTAGGGAGTGTCAAAGAGGTGGAGATCGATTTCAGACTTATCTGTGCCACCAACAAACCGTTGGAGAAAATGGTAAAAGAAGAAAAATTCAGGCAAGACTTGTATTACAGAATAAACGTCATAAGAATCGAAATTCCCCCTCTTCGTGAAAGACCAGAAGATGTGGATGCCATCTCTCTGTATTACCTAAAATATTACGCCGATAAATTCTCAGAACATGAAAAATACATCTCTCCCAAGGCCATGGATGTTCTCAAAAATTACGAATGGCCTGGAAACATCAGAGAGCTGGAAAATGTGATTTTGAGAGCCATGATAAATTCATCATCCGATGAAATAAAGGTTCAGGATTTGCCAAATGAACTTAAGAGAAAGGAAAATTTCACGAATTACAAACTTTTCCTTGCGAAGAAAAAAATAGAAAAAGAAAAGCTCTACAGGCACATTCAAAAGCAGTTCGTTTCCTCGATACTGAAAAGGACAAATGGGAATATCAGCAAAGCTGCAGAGCTCGCGGAGATGGACAGACGTCTGCTTCAAAATATGATAAAAGAGATCAATGACTGGCAATCATAAATGATGATTGCTTAACAATTTATTTAAAATAAAATTTATATGCTTAAACACCAATTAATATATGGTTGTTTGTTTTCATATGAATTCAAAATCAGGGCTTGACATTTGCGCTTACCATGGATATAATTCAATTGAAAAAGATGGAGGTGAATTGAAATGAACAAACAAGAATTCGTGGTTGGAATAGATTTAGGCACCACTAACTCTGAAGTTGCTGCGGTTAAAAATGGAAAACAGGAAGTCATTCAAAATATTGAAGGAAACAGGTTAACGCCTTCTGTGGTGGCATTCACAAAAACTGGAGAAGTTTTGGTTGGCGAACCTGCAAAGAGACAGGCAATATTGAACGCAGAAAGAACCGTTCGCTCTATAAAGAGGCATATGGGATCTGATTACAAGGTAAAAATAGACACCAAAGAGTACACAGCGCAAGAGATAAGCGCCTTTGTTCTCAGAAAACTTAAAAAAGATGCAGAAGCAGGTTTGGAAGGAAAAGTGAGACGTGCTGTTATAACCGTCCCAGCTTATTTTGAGGATTCTCAGCGCCAGGCTACCAAAGATGCAGGAAAAATAGCTGGTTTAGAAGTCATGAGAATAATAAA
The DNA here is from genome assembly GCA_015491995.1 of Mesoaciditoga sp. GTDB lineage: Bacteria > Thermotogota > Thermotogae > Mesoaciditogales > Mesoaciditogaceae > WGFY01. The sequence goes on along the minus strand of WGFY01000062.1, from coordinate 26,100 downwards.
CGAGCCTACAGCCGCTGCCCTTGCTTATGGTGTCGACAAAAATAAAGAAGAGAATGTAATAGTATGTGATCTTGGTGGTGGAACGTTCGACGTATCATTGCTTGAAATTGGTGGTGGAGTTATTGAGGTCAAAGCCACAAGCGGAAACAATCACCTTGGTGGCGACGATTTTGATCAAAGAGCAACGAATTGGCTTATAGACAATTTTAGAAAAGACACTGGTATAGATCTTTCAAATGACAAACAAGCATTACAAAGACTTAAAGATGCATCTGAGAGAGCTAAGATCGAACTTACGACGAAGATGGAAACACAGATAAGTTTGCCATACATAACGGCAGATGCCAATGGTCCAAAACATCTTGAAGCCACACTTACAAGGGCAAAACTCGAAAGCCTTATACAGGACATCGTTGAGAAGATGAGAGAACCCATAGAAACGGTTTTAAACGACACGAAAATATCTTCAGATGACATTGCAGAAATTCTGTTAGTTGGAGGCTCTACAAGGATGCCAATCGTTCAAAAATTTCTGAATGGCATATTCCACAAAGAACCATCTAAAGCTGTCAATCCAGATGAAGCCGTGGCAATTGGAGCCGCGATAGAAGCATCGATATTGGCTGGTGAGACAAAGAGAGACGTCGTTCTTGTCGATGTTACGCCTCTTTCACTTGGAGTAGAAGTTAAAGGTGGTCTCTTCCACAAGCTCATTCCACGCAACACCACCATACCGACGAAAAAATCCGAGGTATTCACCACGGCCGAAGATGGGCAAATGGAAGTCGAAATCAACGTGCTTCAAGGTGAAAGAGAGCTTGCAAATAGTAACAAATCACTTGGAAGATTTGCTTTAACTGGAATTGCACCTGCTCCAAGAGGAGTACCACAGATAGAAGTTACGTTTGATATAGATTCAGATGGAATAGCGCACGTTTCGGCAAAAGACAGGGGAACTGGAAAAGAGCAATCAATTGTCATAAGTGGAAGCTCGAATTTGTCCGAAGATGATATAAAGAGAATGGTTGAAGATGCAAAAAAATACGAAGAAGACGACAAAAAACACAAACAACAAGTTGAGCTCAAAAACAACGCCGATTCCTTAACTTATCAGATAGAAAAAGTTCTTGACGAACAAGGAGAAAAAATAGATCCAGCTCTTCGTTCCGAGATCGAATCTATTATCAAAGATCTTAGAGATGCTATCGAGCATGATGATTACGCAAGAATGAAAGTTTTGATGGATGATTTGCAAAAGAAGTCCCAAGAAATAGGTCAAAAACTCTACCAGCAGACTTCCAGCACCGCAAACACATCAGAAAATTCCTCTAACCCTACTAATAAAGATGGAACTGTTGAGGGAGAGTACCAAGGAAAGTAATTTTTGGAATAAATTTCATGTAGGAGGTGGTTTGTATGGCAATTGAAAAAAGAAAAGAAAGAAACGAAGGCTTGGAATTCTACACTCCTTTCAGAGAAATGCAAAGGACGATTGATAGGCTTTTCGATGAATTTCCATACGGATGGCCTACACTCGCAGAAGAAGCAAAAGAACTGATCCCGGTAATGGACATATTTGAAACAGACAAAGGGTACGAAGTTGAAGCTGAAATCCCTGGAATGAAGCGTGAGGACATCGAAGTAAATGTCAACGATCGAATACTCATCATAAAAGGTGAAAAGAAGAATGAGCGTAACGAAGAAAAAAAAGGCTCCAGAATTCTCGAAAGAACATATGGCGCATTCGAAAGATCGTTCACATTGCCAGAAGACGCGGATACCAAAAACGTAAATGCCAAATATGAAAACGGCATACTCAAGCTCACGATACCCAAACACCCTGAGTCAAAATCGAAAAAAGTCAAGATCGAAATCAAATGACGATTTGAACAAAGCAAAAGGGGCTTTGCCCCTTTTGCTTTTACGGAGGTGATCACGATGTTGAATTTCGATGAATATACCGAAAAAGCGGCACAGATCATGATGTCTACACAAGATCTTTTAACACGATACGAACAGGACCAATTGAGATCGGAACATATTCTGCTTGTCCTTTTGGAGGACGGTGAAAACGTTGCCACCGATGTTTTAAAAGATCTAAAAGTCAGCCTTGCCAAACTTAAAGAAAAAACTGAAGGAGTCGTTAGAGAATACGGGGGATCGTACACAAAAAGTGGTAGCGTAAAGCAGATGTACATCACGTCAGATGCCCGTCACGTTCTTGAGAATGCCAAGAGCGAATCTTCACGTATGGGGGATGAGCGTACAGGAACGGAGCACCTTTTACTTGGAATCGTAAAAACGCCTGATTCTATGGCTGCGCGCGTGCTTGAAAGATTTGGCATCAACGTTGAAAAAGTTTATAATTCTGTTCTGAAGATCAGGCGTAGCGGTAAATCTGAAGAAAGTGAAAATCTTGATGCACTATCCAAATTCACGCTTGATCTTGTCAAAGAGGCGCAAAATGGAAAGTTGGACCTCGTTGTAGGTCGAGAAAAAGAAATAGAGAGGGTTGTGGAGATTCTCGGAAGAAAGCACAAAAACAACCCAATTTTGCTTGGAGATCCAGGTGTCGGTAAAACGGCAGTAGTTGAAGGACTTGCCCAGCTTATAGCAGACGGCAAAGTTCCAGATTACATGATAAACAAACGGGTGCTTTCTCTCGATATGGGCAGGCTGGTCGCCGGAACTAAATTCCGAGGAGAATTTGAAGAAAGATTGAAATCGTTGATGGATGCTGTAAAAGCGTTAAGTGGTGAGATCATTTTGTTTATAGACGAAATTCATACCGTGGTTGGTGCAGGAAGTGTTGAAGGGAGTTTGGATGCCTCCAACATGCTCAAGCCGGCTCTTGCAAGGGGAGAGTTGAAGTGCATAGGCGCAACTACGGTCGAAGAGTACAGAAAGTACATAGAAAAAGACAAAGCGCTTGCGAGAAGATTTCAGACTGTCTATTTGAAAGAGCCCACCGAAGAGGAAAGTATCGAAATACTCGAAGGGTTAAAAGAAGGATACGAAAAACATCATGAAGTTGAAATAGAAGATGAAGCGCTCGTTGCGGCGGTTAAGTTATCCTCGAGATACATATCTGACAGATTTCTTCCAGACAAGGCAATTGATCTCGTAGATGAAGCGGCATCACGTGTTAAATTCGAAAATTCATTTATCCCTGTTGAGCTCGTGAATTTGGAAAAACAAACAAAAGACCTCGAGGATGAAATAAACAGCGCTGCCATCGAAGGGGATTATGAAAAAGCTGCTCTGAAAAAATCAGAACTCGAAAGAAAAAAAGCAGAGCTTAGCTCTGCAAAGGATGAATGGAAAAAGAAGCAGGAAAACATTCCAAAAGTTGTAAACGCAGATGTTATAGCAAAAATTGTGGAACGTTGGACTGGAATTCCGGTTAGCCGACTGCTTGAAGACGAAAGACACAAACTCATGAAACTTGAAGAGCTCATTCATAAAAGAATAGTAAATCAAGAAGAAGCTGTGGAGATAGTGGCGTCCACCATAAGAAGGGGCAGGGCAGGTTTGAAAGATCCTAACAGGCCACTTGGCTCGTTCATATTCGTCGGGCCAACCGGCGTTGGAAAAACCGAGTTGGCAAAAGCGTTGTCTGAAGTGCTGTTCGAAAGTGAAAGCGCCATGATCCGAATTGATATGTCAGAGTACTCTGAAAAGCAAAGTGTTTCAAGACTCATAGGCGCCCCTCCCGGCTACGTTGGATACGATGAAGGCGGACAGCTTACAGAGGCTGTCCGAAGAAGGCCGTACAGCGTTATATTACTTGATGAAATAGAAAAGGCACACTCCGAAATATTCAACACACTTCTTCAAGTCCTTGAAGATGGAAGACTCACCGATGGAAAAGGAAACACTATTGACTTTAAAAATACCATAATAATCATGACATCAAACATCGCATCAGAATACATACTTGACAGCGTGAAAAGTGGAAAAGATACGTACGCAAATGACATGATGATGAGTGAAATAAGAAAACATTTCAAACCGGAGTTTCTCAACAGGATCGATTCTATAATCGCTTTCAAACCTTTGACCAAAGAGCATATGGAATTGTTGGTAGACAGGTTTATATCAAAAGTCAAAAATGCTCTTAAAGATAAAAAGATATCCATAAAAACAACTTCACAGGCCCGAAAGTTGCTTGCGGAAGAAGGATACAATCCTTCACTTGGAGCGAGGCCACTCAGGCGATTGATAGAGTTTGAAGTGGAAGACAAAATCGCAGACATGATAATTTCTGGAGAACTTAAAGATGGGGATACAATCGTAATTGGCTCAGAAGAAAATGGCATTACCGTCAAAAGGAATGCCTTGGAGGTGTAAAAATGACTGATGAAGAAGAAAGAGACGATCAAGAAAAGAAAACTTTGACAGCTCAGGAAACTTCTCTTTTCGTGTTTGGGCTTGTAGAACAAAAAGCGTGGATTTCCCTTGGACTTGTAAAAGATGGTGATGGCGAGTTTCACAAATCACAAAATGATGCCAGGCTTTTGATAGACATCTTATCAAAGATGATAGAGGCCTTTGAGCCACATATGGAAGAAAAAATCATCAACGAAGTTAGAAGTCAACTTACAACACTTCAGTTGAACTTTGTCAATCAATTTGGCAAGAAGGAAGAACAATCAAAAGGCACGGCGTAAAGCCGTGCCTTCCGTTTTTAAAGCGATTCAACCTACTGAACATTTAGACCAATTACAATTCATACATGTGATACATCCTTCTTGGTTGACCAAAGAATTTTTTGATAAACATACAGGGCAATAAGTGTTACCTTCATCGTCTATGTAGTAGTCGTTGTACCATTTCAGATCATTGGCAACTACGAATTTTTCTATTTCTTCCGGGCTTTTTCGGCTTCCATCGATATGTATGACTTCATCCTCCGCCTCTTCATAACTATAAGACCAAAGTTCTAAGAAATCTTCTATGGCATGTTTGATTTCTTTGGCAACACCTTTTGAATAATCGCCTTTAACTTTTTGAAGTTGCTCAAGTATTTCTTCTATCGAGACACCGGACCTTAAGGCAACGGATGAAAGCCTTCCAATTATCTCAGCCGTTTCTCCACCGTTTGATACGAAAACTTCAACAGCCTCTCCCGAGGAATCAAAGCTGACCGTTATGTAGGTTGTCCCGGATTCCCGCTTGTATTTTCTGGTGACAGATCTTAAAGTGTCTTTCCTTGGTCTTGCTCTTAACCTGTGATGATCGTCAAGGATAAAGAATTTCACCTTCGGGGCATCTTTTGTTTTGATCTTCTTGTTCGCGTTGAGCACCTGGGTTTGAAGAGAGCCATCACGATAAATGGTAACGCCTCTTACATTAGATCTCAAAGCCTTCAGGTAAATATTCAAAATGTCATCTACACTTGCCGACTTTGGTAAATTGATGGTCTTTGATATGTTGTTGTCAACGTAATTTTGAAATGCCTCTTGCATTTTTAAGTGATCGTCTGGAGAAATATCGTGGCTGATTACAAATATTTTCTTCGTTTCCTCTGGAATTTCTTCTATATTTTTGAGACTCCCTTCTTTGGCTACTTTCTCCTTTATCTCTTCGCTTAGCATTTCTCCGAGTCTTTCGACAAGGACACGGTTTATGTACGAAAGAGCATCTTTAGAACCGTCTGACTTCATCATGTATCGCGTGTAAGCCAACAAAAAATTCGGCTCCAATCCAGATGACGTATCGGCGATGTTCGATATAGATCCAGTTGGTGCAACTGTCAAAACTGCAACGTTTCTGTGGGTGACTGAAAGCTTTTTGAATTCTTTCCTTATCCTATCATCTAAATCTGAGCTTCCCATTGCAAAAGGAATGAATCCATTTTCTGTAGCGTACTTGCTCTTGTCATAAAGAGGGAAATTTCCCTTTTCAACTCCCAAATTGCATGATGTGCGATGCGATTCAAGTGCCATTTCCGCTGTAAGATCGGAAGCGAATTTTCTTCCTTCTTCGGAGTTGTAGGGGATGTTCATCATGTAAAGAAGATCGGCAAATCCCATGATTCCAAGCCCTAACCTTCTCGAATTTTTAACAGCTTTTTCTATCTCTAAAAGCGGATAGACGTTGACATCTATGACATCGTCAAGAAATCTCGTTGCAATTGCACACATTTCTTTGAACGCACCGTGCTCGAACCCTCCATCATGGTAAAACTTTGCCACATCTATTGAACCCAAATTACAAGCCTCAAATGGAGGCAGACCTATCTCACCACAAGGATTGGTGGACTCTATCTTTCTAAATGGATAAAGGGCGTTGTACTTGTTCATTTCGCCAAGTATTGCCAAACCTGGATCGCCAGTTTTCCATGCGTTGTTGGCTATTGCATCGAAGATCTTCCGGATCTTGACACGTTTTTTTTCTTTTGTTTTGGGATGTGAAAGCTCGATCTCTCCATCTTCTTCGTATGCTTTCAGTATTTTATTTTTATCGGGTATTCCAACTGAGATGTTAAAAAACTTCAACACGGACTCTCCAGTGTTATCTTTTTTTGCTTCTATGAATTCTTCTATGTCAGGATGATCAACGTTCATTATTCCCATCAACGCACCGCGCCTTTTGTATCCTTGCTCAACTACTCCTATGGCAGCGTTGAAAACGTGCATGAAACTCACAGGCCCGGAAGATCTTCCAGAAGTTCCTGCAACGAAAGAACCCTTTGGACGTAATTCCGAAAAATTCGAACCAACCCCACCACCTGATTTGGTGATCAAAGCGTAATTTTTAACAGCATCGAATATTCCATCTATGCTGTCTTCTACTGGAATGACAAAACACGCACTTAACATATGAAGGTGGTTCCGGCTTGTGAATATCTCTTCATAATCTTCGATTTTCATTTCATCGATAGGTTTATGAAGGAGTTCGTTTCTCACGCCACTTCCAGCGTTGAACAAAGTTGGACTATTTGGAATAAAAACACGTGAATTCAAAATATCAAAGAAGATCTTTTCCCAATTTTTAACCTCCTCGAGCCTCTCTTCGTCCTTCTTATCTTTTGCTTTTAGATTTCTGCTTTTGAGTTCTGCGGTTGCAACGACACGTGCCACCCGTCTTGCCACATCGGACCAAGACTTTTCCACAAATTCACCGCTTTGGTCTTTCCAAAAATAGCGCTCTTTCAGTATTCTCAAAGCGTTTTGGCTGAGTTGAATCTTAGAAAATTTTTCCATAATTTCAGACAACATCTAATCAGTACCCCCTTTAAATTAAAGCTATATATAGTATAGCACTTATGCTTCTACTACATATAGCGTTATCGTTTCGATTTTTAAAATTCAGGATCAATAATGGAAGTAACTTTCTCCTATAAACTCTCTGAGTATAGAAGTTGACGGTATAACATCGAAGTCTATAATGGGAAGAAAGTAATCAAGGAATCTTATAAGCCTTCTTGCTTGGCTGTACTCCGAAGAGGAGTTGTCAACTTGCAACAAAAGAGGTGTTACAAAACTCTTTAAAACGGCAAGCTCATAGGGAATAGAGGAGTTGAACATGGCATCCGTTTCCTCCTGATAGGGAAAGATGTTTTCTTCCTCCCCCATTCTAACAGAAGGCCACATCTCCAGAGTTTTCAAAGCATCGTGACCACGGAAGTTGTAATCTCTCACCATGCGCCTGATTATTCTCACATCCGTTGTAGGGATCCTGTTGTCTTCATCAAGGTTCATCTGCGTAAGCGCACTGACATATATCTTGTACTTAAAAGAATTACTCACTTTAGATGTAAGGATGGGATTTAACCCGTGGATACCCTCAACTATTAAAATCATCTTCTCCGTTGGCTTTATCCAATCATCTTTGTATTCCCGCTTACCTGTTTTGAAGTTGAATTTTGGAACTTCAATCTCCTTGCCTTTGAACAAGATGTTTAGATCGTGGTTGAACAATTCCAAATCCAAGGCTTTAATGGACTCAAAATCCGGTTTTCCATCGAGGCCAATTGGCGTTTTATCTCTTTCCACAAAATAATCGTCCAAAGATATCGGCTTTGGTTCAAATCCGTTGACTCTCAGTTGAAGGGCAAGTCTTTTTGAAAAAGTGGTTTTTCCAGACGAAGATGGACCTGATATTAAAACTAACTTCACATTTCCCTTTGACACGATATCATCTGCGATCTTAGAAATTTCTTTTTCATGAAGCAACTCGCACATCATGATAAGCTCTTTCGAACGGTTGTTTGCGACGAGCTTGTTCAGATCCCCGACGGTTTCCATATCGACTATCTTGGCCCATCTTTCTCTATCTTCATATGCCTTCGCCATTTTAGGCTGTGGCACGTATGCCGGTAGACCGTTTGGAATGGTTATATCTGGATGTACCAAAACAAAGCCATTATTGACTTTTACAACGTCAAAGAGATCTATATACGACGTGGATGGAACCATATGTCCATAGTAATAATTGAAATATTTGCCGCACCAATACACGTTTATGGTTGATTTCGTTCGATATTTCAAGAGCTCTATCTTATCCTTTAAGCCATATTCCTCGAAAAGTTCAAGGGCATCGAACTTATAGAGCCCTTTTTTTATGAATGGGATGTCTTTTTTCACAAGCTCGCTCATCTTGGATCTCAGTCTTTTGAGATCTTCTTCAAGAGGAAGCCAGCCTTCGAACTCGCAGTACAATCCCTTTCCTAAAGAATGACGCACTCTCATGATCTTATTTGGAAAGATCTCCTTGGCAGCGACAAAGGTTAAAAACATAAGCCCGCGCTGATATATCTTCACTCCGTCTTCGTCTGTAAGATCTATGAAATCGACTTCAGAATCTCTTTCCAAAGGTTTGAAAAGCTCCCTGATATCGTTGTTGACCTTTGCGGCAACTATCTTTGAAGGATAAAGCTCTGCGTGTTCTTTTGCCACACTTTCAAGTGTTATCCCTTTTGGATATTCAACTGTCTTTCCAGTTTTAACGATCTTAATTTTTAAAATTTCGTTCATCGCTTACTCCTCCTTTTCACATCTTTGCCACGCATAACTTTCAAAAAAGCCAGCAAAGCGATCGCTATGATCATGTAAAAGGCAAGCAAGGTCAATTCATGGCTCCCTCTGAAGACCATAGCCGTAATTGCAAAGATGATGCTTATTGCGTATATAAACAACACGGTTCCAACGTGCGAAAAACCAATACTCAAAAGTTGATGGTGAATATGCATTTTATCTGGCAGAAAAGGATTGCCTTTCTTCATCATCCTTCTGATAAAAGCATACACCGTATCAAGGATGGGGATTCCCAAAGCCAATATTGGTATTGCCAAAGATAGAGTTGAAGCCGATAGCGATGCCCCTTTTATGGAGATCACCGCAAGCGTAAAACCCAGCAATTGACTGCCGGTGTCTCCCATAAATGTCTTGGCTGGATGAAAATTATATTTCAAAAAGGCAACTGAGCTGGCGAAAACTGTCAGCGCAATGTAAGCAGTCGTCGTGTTAACTCTGGCGGAAGTAAAAGCCAGAGCCAAAGCGGCGATCGCACTTAGACCAGCGGCTAAGCCGTCAAGACCATCAGAAAGGTTTATGGCATTTGTTATTCCAACTATCCATACAACGGCGATGATAGGACCAAAGATCCCAAATTCTATTTTCGAATGAGTCAAAGGGTTGGCTATGTAAGATATATTTGCACCGACGAGCACAACGGCAAGAATGGCCGCCAGTATTTGAACCGCGAATTTGATCTTGAATGAGATATTCTTAACATCATCTACAAATCCCATCATCGATATCAGCACCGCCGGTATGAGAAACAAAAATGGCCATGATTGATGCTTAAAAAAACAGGTAAGTATAACCCCCACAACGATTCCAGAAAGTATTCCCAGCCCGCCGACCCTTGGCATGGCTACCTTGTGTACCTTTCTGGCATTGGGAAGATCCACCCATCCCTTCACTTTGGCAAGATGTATGGCAATAGGAGTTGCCAGCAAGGTGGTCAAAAAAGAAAAAGTGGCTATGATGAGTTTGTTCAAGATACACTCCTTTCGCTTTTGCAAAAATACCCACAAATTATATCACGATGAAAACCTTTAACGAGAACATCTCACATATATTTTTTTGTGAATCAGTTCAAAGGCTTGACATATTTGCCAAATCTATGATATGATTCACTCAAATAGTTTTCGATAAGGAGAATATATGATTAACGAGTACGTTATTTCAGCTTTCGAACAATTGAATAAGAAACATCACGTTAAGTACCCGCCCGGTGGAGAAGCGGAAGCTTGAACGTGTTCTTTTGAAATAAAAGCGAACCCACCGGGCCACATCGAATTTATGAAGATGTGGCCCTTTTTCTATACCATTTCTTAAGGAGGAGATATTATGAAAAAAGTTTTGGTGACAGTTTTCTTACTCGTTTCCATCATGGCGCTTATGGTGAGCGCAGATGCGCTCCAAAGGATCGTATCATCAGGATACTTATCAGTTGGAATGGATGCAGCAGGCTACATGCCATTTGAAGGAACGAACAGCAGCGGCAATTGGATTGGTTTCGATGTGGATTTTGCAAGGATGATGGCAAAAGAGCTTGGTGTAAAACTTCGCATCGTTCCAACAAGATGGTCGGGTATACTTCCATCGTTGGTTTCTGGAAAATTCGACATGATAATCTCAGCAATGACCATAACTCCCAGGCGTGCCATTATGGTGAACTTTTCTATACCGTACTTCACGGTTGGTCAAGAAGTGCTTTACAACACGAATATTTACAAAACTCCACCAACCTTGAAAGAACTTTTAGGGAGGAAAAACTTAAAAGTGGCAGTTCAAATGGGTACAACGGGAGACGACGCCGCCAAAGCCTTTTTCAAGAACGCCAGAGTTCTTGAATTCGCATCCATGGACGAAGCTGCACTTCAAGTTGCCATGAGAAAAGCCGATGTGGCAGTTGCAGATTCAACGTATGTTGGCTACATGGCAAAAAAATACTCTCAGCTTTCAAGCATAAACGAGACTTTAACCACAGAGAATTACGGTATCGCAATGAAACAAAGTGAATTCAACTTGTTGAATTGGGTTAACACCTTCATAACTTACGAAAAAGCGAATGGAGACTGGCAAAAACTTTACAACAAATGGTTTACGAACTATCAGCCGAACTCTTGAGGTGGCTTTCATGAATAGAATATTGAAAAAAATATCGATCGCGGCATTTATCGCCGCGATCTTCGGGGTACTTTATTATCTACTGTCTTTACAGTATCCATTTCATTGGAACATAGTACCGACAGACTATTTAAACCTTTACTTCCTTGGTCTCCTGATGACTTTGAAAATTTCTTTTTTCAGCATAGTGCTCTCTTTCGCAATAGGGATCATAGGTGGCATCATGAAAGTCGCTAAAAGCGAGACGTTGAGGGATTTGGCCGGGGTTTATGTAACGTTTTTCAGGAACATTCCACTGCTCGTTGTGATCTTGTTAGTTTATTACGGAGTTGGAACCATTTTCGACTTTCCGAGATTTTGGGCTGCAGTTATAGCGCTTTCCACATTTGAAGGAGCTTACATGATAGAGATCATAAGGGCCGGGATTCAATCCATACCAAAAGAACAGTTTGAAACGGCAGAAGCGCTTGGCCTTTCAGCTAAAGAAAGATTTTTTGACATCATCCTTCCTCAAGCTTTCAGGAATTCCCTCCCTTCGCTAACGGGACAATTCATAAGCCTTGTGAAGGACAGCTCATTGGCATCTATCATAGCGATAAACGAGTTAACCCAACGTGGAAATCAAGTTGCCACGATGGCTTTGGCTTCTTTCGAAAGTTACATAACAATCGCGGTCATATATTTCACAATCACGTACGCTTTAAGTTTCATCAGCGCGAAGATTGAAAGGAGGTTCGCAATACCATGACAAGCGTAATTTCCGCAAAACACGTGAAAAAATCTTTTGGCAGCACTTCTGTGCTAAAAGATGTTTCAATGGAAGTTAAAAAAGGAGAAGTCGTCGTGTTAATGGGACCGTCAGGCACGGGAAAATCGACTTTTCTGAGAACTTTGAATTTTTTGGAAGTTCCAGATGGCGGAGAGATCGTTTTCAACAACATGAAGATGGAAAACAATCCTTTGATCCTAAGGCAGGCACGCTCTCAAATGGCCTTTGTGTCACAAAGCTACAATCTTTTTCCACATATGAGCGCCTTGAAAAATGTGGTTTACCCACTTGTGAAAGTCAAGAAAATTGGAAAAAGCGAAGCTAAAATAAAAGCGATCGAAATGCTCAGCCGTGTAGGACTTTCCGATAAAATAAAAAGCTATCCTGGGCAACTTTCCGGCGGGCAAAAACAAAGAGTGGCAATTGCCCGTGCAATAGCAATGAAACCAGATTTGATCCTTTTTGATGAGCCGACTTCAGCCCTCGATCCTGAAATGACCGCTGAGGTGTTGAGTGTCATGAAAGAACTTGCCGACAGAGGTACCACCATGATAGTCGTAACACACGAAGTGAACTTCGCGCGTTATGCCGCCGATCGCGTGGTCTTCATGGCAGATGGGGTGGTAATGGAAGAGGCGCAACCTGAAGACTTTTTCAAATCTCCAAAAACGGAAAAAGCTCTGAAATTTCTGGCGAGGCTTTCGTAGAATGCGGTCATTGAATAGTTTCAATCGGTATGTTGGCTTTACACATAGGGCATTCTTTGGGATGGTAAACTTTTGGCATTATTTGGCTAAGAGAGAGAAAAGGAAGCCCCTCCACTTTTTCATCTTTAACTTCCTTGATGATACAGGCAACCGCAATTGCCTCAGAGGCATATTTTTTAAGGGTTTTTATGACGTCTCTTACGTTTTTTCCGCTTTCGGCTACGCCCTCAACTACAACTATATTTTTGAATATTGAAGGCTTGAGACCATGACCAAAAGTCATGGATGAGTCTTCGTTTTTTTCAACAAATACAAAAGGTACATCCAACTTTCGTGCCACTTCATAGCCTACTATGATGCCATTGGTCATTGGAGAAACTATGCAGTCCGGAGCGAACCTGTGAAGTTTCAAAGCCATTTCTCCACCTATCTCTTTCGTATACCATGTATACTGAAGAGCCATTGCGAGTTGAATGTACGTGTCGGTGTGAAGGCCAGATGGTAAAACAAAATGACCGTGTGCCAGTGCCCCCGTGTTTTCTAAAATCTCTTCTACGTCTACCATTCATCCACCTCCAAAATTTGATCGCTTTGATCTCATCGAGATTATAACATGGTGATCAGCTCTATTCATGTTAAAATTCAACTGCGTTGTCTGAAAAAAGTGAGGAGATGTCAGGTGAAAGTTGAATTTTCAAAGATGATAGATCTTTCCCATGTCTTGAGTGAAGATAATCCAGTCTGGAATGGAGATCCCAAAACCGAAATATCGCGTGTGGAAAACAAAAAATACGTCGTTGAACGCATCTGTGTAGGTACTCATACGGGAACACATGTTGGAAGCCCGGCGCATTTTTTTAAAGGCTTTGAAGTTTTCGATTTGAAACCAAGCGATCTTTTAAGTCCGGCCGTTATCATAGATGCCACTCTAAAAGATGAAGAGCGTGTTTTAAGCGTAAAAAAGATCAGAGAATGGGAAGCTGTAAACGGAGACGTTGAAAAGAAAGCCGTACTTTTAAAAACAGGGTGGGACAACTTTTGGAATGAGCCCCAAAGATATTTTTCATGCTATCCAGGCTTTGGCGTAGACGCTGTAATCTATTTGATTGACAAAGGAGTGAAGATCTTCGGAACAGATGCACCCGGAATAGATCCGTCAGACGACAAAAACTTTTCCGCAAACATCGAAATATTCAAAAACGGATGCATTCACATCGAAAATTTAACCAATCTTGACAAACTGCCAAATCGTGAATTTTGGATATTCATCGGGGCTCTGAAAATCAAAGCGGGCGGTTCTCCCGCACGCGTGATCGCGATGGTATGATATGACATCAAAAATACTCGTTTATTTTTCAATAATAGCGCTGGGTTACTTTTTAAAAAAGATGAATTTTTTAAGCGAAAAAGAAGGAGCAACCCTTTCTCACTTGATAATTTACGTGACCTTGCCCGTTGTCATAATAAATGCGGTTACCAGTGTTAAGCTTCAACTTAGCCTGCTTTTTCTCACTCTCTTCGGAATGATAGCGGCATTCGTGATTCTAATGGGAGGATGGCTGATCTTCACAAGAACAAACGCCCCTAAAGAGACTAAAGGTTCTTTGATACTCACACTCTGCGGTCTTAATCTGGCAATATTCGCTTATCCATTCGCCCAATTGATGTGGTCAAATGTAGGATTAACCTACATGGCGATGTTCGATACAGGAAATGCCCTCGTGATATACACGCTTGGCTATTCTATAGCCTTACGTTATTCCTCCGAAGGATTCAACTTAAAGACGGTTGTGAAAAAACTCATAACTTTTCCACCACTTATAGCGTTCACGATCGCTTTGACTCTTAACTTTTCAAACACGGGCCTTCCAAAATTCCTTTTGCAACTTTTCGATACCGTTGGAGGGGCAAATGTGTTTCTGTCCATGTTGACGATAGGCGTGTATCTGAATTTCAAGAGGATAACGCGTGAATTCAAGTACATTACAATTGGGCTAACGCTTAAATACGCTGTCGGTTTTGCGGTTGGTTTCGCCCTCTACATACTTTCAAGGACGATCGCGCCAAACAATTCAATCGCATCGAGTGTGATACTCGTCAGCTCCGTGATGCCAACACCATTGCTTTCTCTCATATATTCCGTTGAAAGAAAGCTCGATCCGGAGATCGCCGGTGGAATGATCACCGCAACGGTGTTGATAAGCTCTTTGATACTCTTTATCATTGGAATGTAAAACACCTTATAAGGCTTGCCAAAACAGGAGGCATTTGGTATAATATCAAGCGTAAAGATACCCACACAGGGTATATAATATGAGAGATACGCACACATAACGGAGGTGGTAAAATGGCTCTAAAGATAAAAGTGTATTCGACGCCGGCATGCCCTCATTGCAAAGCGGCAAAAAATTATTTTAAATCTCTTGGACTTCCTTTCAAGGATGTGGACGTTTCCAAAAACCCAAAAGAGGCTGAAGCCATGGTCAAGAAAACACATCAATACGGGGTTCCTGTCATCGAAATAGGAAATCAAGTTATCGTCGGATTCAACAGATCCAAAATAAACAGAATGTTAGGTGTCAACTAAAAGGGCGTCTTGCCCTTTTTCTTTTCGATCATGCTTCAGCTTTTAGCGGTACTTGCTGTCTTTTCATTTTTCTATTTCCTCTTCAAGCCCAAAAGAAAACGCCAAAAACCTTTACCCATACATATCTTTTCTATTGGAAAAGATCTTTACCTCTCAACACACGCGACTCAAAGAATATCTCAAAGAGGCGTCAAAATTCATGAGCTCACCGAAATGTTGGAATCTAAAAAATCGCGTGCCGAGATTCAAAGAAATGGAAGGGTGAGAATAACAAACGGAAAATTAACGGCCGTCGTTGGAATAGACGGTATGGATTTGGTGCTCGTGACAGTTTTTAGGAATTCTTCAACTCGTAATTGACAACCTGAAATGTCGTCAGCCTGTTGTTCTTTGAGAGTTTCCATTTCACACAAATCGGTGCAGCAAAATCCGGGGCGAGTCTTCCCTTTTCCACCCAATATCTCGACCTTTCGTTGTTGTATATCCCTGGACTCGCCATAACTTCAAGCGTAACCGGTTTATCGACGATTTCAACAAATTCTATCTCTTCAATAGAAGAGATCGTTTCCTTTATATTGTTTTTAAATTCTTCGCCAGGATCGGGTTTCAAATTCACGAGGGCGATGTTTTTTGAAAGAGGACCGACGATCTTCACGTTGGCGATTGAAAATATCAGACCACTTTCCTCAATCAGCCTCATCAAAGTGGCGTTTGCTTTGTAAACGGCGGCTCCATGAAATTTGGGAGACGCCATCATCTTAAGAAGATGCTTCAGCATGCAGCCTTCCCTCCCGGAATTTTCGCCTATTTTTTTTGGTTCGATCCCAAGACATTTTGCGATCCTTTTTACATCTTCTCTCGGCAAAGAGAAAAGTGGGGAATAGAACCCGTTGTAACTTTTCAACCCGCATTGTCCCCATGTGTCTTCGGCTTCCGCTCCTGTGGCAACGAGTCCATGAGCGTAATCCTTGACACTTTGAAGCTTAGGCCCCCTTGTGCAAGCGTTGCAAGAAGGTCCGCTTCTCCAAATTCGCTTTTGCCAATCCGCTCCATCCACAAAAGTGTGTTTCAAACCGAATTTCGCTGCAAACTCATCTATAATTTCGACACTTTTTGGATATGTGAAATCAAAGCGCGTCGTTACCAGCTCAACTTTATCTTCTCCAAGGGCCATCTTGGAAAGTACCGCCGTAACACTTGAATCAAGCCCTCCAGAAAAAGCCACGTAAAGTTTTTCACTTCCAACAACTCCACGTATGTCGTCGATCACGGCCTCTATCAATTCACCACAACGAGAGATACTTTTCACCTCCATCAGGCGCAGCGACCACGATCGTCGAATTATTTCCATATTTTTTCGAAATTTTCATCGCCGCAGCGACAGCCGCGCCTGAAGATATTCCAAGAAAAAGCCCTTCTTTTGTGGCAAGGTGCTTTGACATATCCCACGCTTCATCTGTGGATACGGTGACAACTTCATCAACAACGCTTGGATCGTAATTCGCTGGCACGAATCCAGCACCTATCCCTTGAATTCCGTGCTTAGATGGACTTTTTCCAGATAAGACAGCCGATTCCTCTGGCTCTACCGCAACGATCTTGATCTTTTTTGAAACTTGCTTTAAGAACCTTCCAGCTCCAGTCAAAGTCCCACCAGTTCCAACTCCTGCGACAAACGCGTCTATTTGAGGCACCTGTGATACGATCTCCGGACCTGTGGTGGCAAAGTGAATTCTTGGATTCGAGGGATTGCTAAATTGATCAAGCATAACAGTGCGAGTTGACTCAAGTATTTCCTTTGCTTTCTCTATAGCGCCTTTCATCCCTAATTTACCTGGCGTTAAGACGAGTTTCGCTCCGTAAACCTTTAACAGCTTTCTTCTTTCAACGCTCAACGAATCTGGCATGGTTAACACAACGTGTAGACCAAGTTGGGATCCCAACATTGCCATGGCTATGCCGGTATTCCCAGAAGTTGGCTCGACGATAACAGAGCCTTCTGAAATTACTCCCCTCTCGAACCCGTCCATCAGCATACTCAAAACAGTTCGATCTTTAACACTGCCAGCGGGGTTGAATTTTTCAAGTTTGACCCATATGGAAGTGTTCATATTCAAGCGCACAATTGGAGTCTTCCCTATGGTGTTGATCAAATTCAAATTGCCACACCTTCTTTCTTCAATTCTCCAGCTTTTACTATCTTTGCCGGGTTTCCAACGACCGTACAAGCACAAGGCACATCATGTAAAATGACCGTATTCGCACCTATTTTAGCGCCATCACATATTTTTATCGGTCCAAGCACAGACGCGTTGGCACCTATAAGCACATTTCTTCCCACGGTGGGATGACGCTTTCCATTCATAACTCGGGTTGCGCCCAAAGTTACACCATGATAAATCAGTGTACCTTCTCCAACAGATGCCGTCTCTCCTATAACGGTCCCAATCCCGTGATCTATGAATATTCCGGGCTCTATTTCTGCGGCTGGATGAATATCCATAGAGTACAACACTCTTGCAACGCTTCTAAAACACATTGCCAAGAATCTTAATTTTAAATTCCAAAAGGCATGAGAAACACGGTAAAGAAGCAGACCATGAAATGAAGCGGAAAAAAGGATGATATCCCACTTCGATTTGGATGAAGGATCAAGACGCATTCCAAGACGATAATCCATGACTATCGATTTTGCCGCTAAACCAATCTCATTCCAAAAACACACCCCATAAGATCATCTCCTTAAAGTAGACTTTTAACGTCCTGATTATATCACATGATCGTGATGGGAAAAACAATTCAAGTGGAAATTCATATTAAAGTTTCTCCTAACGTGCGTGAAAGCAACGATTTTAACCAGTGCGAAAAGACAATCTTTGAAAAAAATTTTTACCGCTTCACAAGCGGCAAGGGAATTTTTTCGAAGCCTAACCAGAACTGATTCGCTCTTTTAACCATCTTACGATTCAAAAAACGAGGCACGCTCAGACACTCGTCCATGAGTGCTTCGCTTTCTCAACACATCCGTGTGTTTAACAACCTCGTTTTTATGAATCTCCAGATGGAGAGCTCGTAGGTTATGGCAGCGCTTCGAGAGGGTATAAAAAACGCTCATTTGAGCAAGCTGTTTTACTCTCTGATTAAATTCTTAAACTTGACGCACATTAAGAGTTAAAGTTTTTAAAAAACGTGACGATAATCATTCATGGAAGGGTTCCGGAACCTTTTTCAAGAAACCACAAGGAAGACAAAATTCACATGGAGGTGAAAATTTATGAGAATTGATCACAACATACCGGCCTTACAAGCTTGGATGAGTGTGAAAAACACACAACGTGAAATGCAGACATCTATTCAAAGACTATCGACAGGTCATCGTATCAACAGCGCGGCGGACGATGCTGCCGGG
This sequence comes from Mesoaciditoga sp., assembly GCA_015491995.1. GTDB lineage: Bacteria > Thermotogota > Thermotogae > Mesoaciditogales > Mesoaciditogaceae > WGFY01. The sequence goes on along the minus strand of WGFY01000062.1, from coordinate 7,484 downwards.
TACGCGATAGTAGAAAAGATGATGGGTCAAGTCAATGGATTGAACACGGCAATACAAAACTCACAAAACGCGATATCCGCTATTCAAACCGCATCAGGTGCACTGAATCAAACCCAATCGATCTTGCAAAGAATGAGAGAACTAGGCGTTGAAGCGTCGAACGATACCAACACCCAATCAGACAGGCAGCAGATTCAAAAAGAAGTCAATCAGCTTACAAGTCAAATCGATCAAATTCGAAATACCACTCAGTTCAACACTCAAGTTTTGCTTAATGGTAATTTGAATTCCACTGGTGCATCCGGTAGTGCGACACTGGTAAATCCGTCTAACACCATTACAGGTGTAAGTATTTCCGGAAGTAAGATAGAAAACACCACAACTCTTACTATCAATACGATAGAAACGGGTACCGCCAGCGCACCAAACGCAGTTCAAGTTTACTATAATGGAAATCTCATAAATACAGGAACTTCCAGCACAACTCAAAGTGCATCAATAACTTCAAATAAACTTACGGTAAACGTCAGTGGCGGTTCAGCAAATGGTGGCTCTTCGATAACTGTCGATTTAAAGAATCTAACAACAACTGGTACGCCTACACTTTACACAAGCAGTTCGGCATCAGCATATCAAGTTGTTGATACCGGAGCGGTCAGACTTGATAAGGCCACTGGTAATAAAGTTGGAGACAACAACGACATGACCTTCCAAGTTGGAGCGAACCAATCGCAGACGATCCAACTTGGAATCAACGACATGGGAGCTCAAGCACTTGGCCTTGAAACGACATCGGGCACTAAGAATTCTGCCACAGATATCGGAAATGGTTTCTATTCTGCGATAAACATGACGACCAAGCAAGGGGCACAATCCTCCATCTCTCTCATTGACAACGCGATACAGGTGGTTTCAACTGAATCGGCAAAATTAGGTGCCGTTCAAAACAGATTAACCCACATCACACAGAATTTACAAACGGCATCGACGAACTTGACATCTGCACAATCGACGATAAAAGACGTGGACATGGCGAAAGAAATGATGACATTCTCCAAACAGCAGATATTGCTTCAATCTTCCATGGCCATGCTCGCACAGGCAAATTCAAACCCACAGCAAGTTCTCAGGCTGTTCAGATAATCCACATTGCTTTAATGAAAAAGGCACGGACAATCCCGTGCCTTTTTCTATGGTAAAATGTACAAAAGCGGATGCATTGTCATAGCGAAATAGAGCCTTTGATGTCATTGCGGGCTTGACCCGCAATCTCATCCTTATTAAAGGATCCTGAGTCGAGCTCGGGACGACTTTCAGTCGGTTCAGAATGACAAATGAAAAAGGGAGTGAAAAAGTGCATTTAAGCCTCAGGCAGTTTTACATCGAATCCGATTTGAAGTATTCTGTATTTTCCATTCTTTTCTTCGGAATCTTAACTCTTTTCGCCGTTTTAATCCCAAAAAACGTGCTCTTAACATATGAATTGATGCTGTTTGCCCTGGCGTTCTTTCACATAACCTTTGTAACGGATCCACTGGCATGGATGCCTTTTGCCATGACGCACACCGTTTTTGCAAACGGTTTTTCCATAGCGCTTTCCGTACTTTCCGCGCGAATTGCCTTCTCTTTTCCATTTGCCGTTCCAAAGATTGTCATCTTAGCCGTGTTGCTCTTATGGTGGTCAAGTGTTCTCTTTCACTTCGTAACGAGCGAGTCCCGCATTTTTTCTTATTTTGGTGGAATTGAACGCCAGATGGGTATGATGTACCGCTTCACGATTCCCGTAATGCTTTTTGCCGGATGGCAAGTCTTTCAAAACTTTGGGCAGGGGATTTTCTTTTCTATTTTGATCATCGCCGCGATCATCGAAGACGCGGTTTTAACTTTACAATTTTTAGATGAGGAAAAACACATAAAATATCCTTTCTCTTATTTGAAATCAATTGGCTTTAGACGCTACACTGGAACGATTTCGAATCCAATTCCAGTTGCGAATTTTCTTGTAACCTCTTTACCGTTGACATTTGTGCTTTACAAGACCAACTATGAATTCATTCTTTTTATCATTTCCTACCTTGCGATAAGTTGGGGATTGATCTTATCCCACGGTCGTGGCTCTTATCTTGCCAGTGGTGTTGTTTCGTTACTCGAAATCATTTACATATTCTTCACTCCAGCGCCTTTGTACATGATTTTAACATCGTTGGTTGTCGTGATACTTCCACCAATTCTCTATCTCATGACGCCACAAGGAAAAATTATGAAAGATAAGCTTAAAACCGCTTTCTCTTTCACAAAGAGAAAGATCTCAAACAAAACGGCAAACGGAAATGTGTCTGAATCAAAACCAGAATCATCTGCTGTCAACAGGGCTTTTATATGGAAAGAGGCGATAAAAGCTTTTAAAGCTCATCCTTTTTTGGGGTATGGGATCTCCAACATAGCGCGCGCGATGCGAAGCAGATTCTCTCGAAAATCGGCGAGTTATTTCATGACCCAGGTTATCGACAGAATTCATAACCATTATTTGGATCTTTTAATCGAAGGCGGCGTAACTCACCTCATTTTCTATCTTTCGTTGATAACTTTGACAATGTACATGTCCATTGCAAACGGCATGGCTTGGGTAGCGATAGCCGTAGTTGGATATTCGATGGACCTAATTTTTTCTTTCCCACTGCAGATAAATTACTTGACTTTGATGCTCATCGTCTCGGTTTCGTCAGGGACTGGATTTGTATTTCATCCATGGCTTGGATACGTTTTATTCGTGCTCACAGGAATATACGCGATAGATCTTTACTTCTCTTCAAAGATCAACACGGCCATGAGATACATTCAGCTTGCCATGTCCACGCAAACCCAAGGCGATATCAAAGTTACACTCGATTCCACGCTTTCCGCGCTCAAAGCCGCCCCATTCGAACAAAGGGTTTTTACGGCATCGGCCGGCATTTTGGAAACCTTATCATCAACTGGAAAGCTTCAATTGGAGGATCTTCACACTTTTAGAATATGGTTCAACGCGTCGAAGAATTTCATAATCAAAACGGCAGAAGCGCCAGACGTCCCCTTTTCCACGATGGCGATGGTGTATTCGGTTGCTTTCGCGTCTACAAAAGACAAAACATATGGAAATGAATCTTGGGCATTGACAAAATCCGCGTTGAAGATGAACCCAACTTCTATAATGGCACGGCGGTCACTCTTCACGATTCTCAACACTTTGGGGAATATGAATCTTGAAAGTAAAAATTCCAAACAAGCGCTCTTGAGTTTCAAGCAAGCGGAGGCAGCTTTGTACGGAGTCATAGAGGATTTCCTCAACGCGCCGGGTGCGAACTACGATCTGGAAAATCCTTTTTGGCAGGCGTATTTTGACATTCTTAAGAAATTGGAGATGTACGAAAAGCTTCAAAAACATTTTGATATTTACAAAAAGCGATTTGAAGGTGTGCTTTTCACCTACGACATCTTCATGAAAATTTCCAAGTCCCTCAACACACCTGTCGGATGGACTAACATCAACACAAACGGGACAAAGATTATCCATCCGGTGAACACCATGTTAGGGCCTCTTGTAAGAAGAGTATGGAAATTCTCGCACGGTAGGGCCAACGAGCTTTACCTCACCGTGGGACAAAATGCAAAGATTTCCGAATCGGCGATAAGACCGTTCATGGAGGAATTCATAAAGCAGGAGTGGTGGACGTATTGGAAGAGCGAAGGGTTCATCGGGTGAAAATCTTATGGAGGTTTCTAAAATACATCTTTCAAGTGTACGCCAGCGCAATTGTCTTGTGTGTCGCCTTTTTGACTGGTCGCTACTCCATAGAGATACAGCATGTGGAATCATCTCATGTTGGCGTTGATACATGGCTCACAACTTTGATACCAAACTCGATAGTTTTCGATACGGATTCGTCCTTCATGCACGTCCACAAGATGAAGTGGAGGTAAAGTGTAAATGGAATTTTTACTTCTTGCCGTTGCCATTTTACCAATTTACAGGTTGATCAAAGGGCCCACTGTGTGGGATCGCGTTGTTGGACTTTCGTCTTCTGTGACAAAATCCGCGATATTTCTTTCCATTTTGGGATGGACAGAGCACATGGATTACTTGATCTACGTTGCGATTATCATGATCTTGTTGTCACTTGGGACTGTAGCGGTTTTGTCCCATTTTTTGGAGGAGTGAGGAGTAAAATGGATGTCATCCAAAATATCTTAATTTACCTTTCTCTCTTTTTAATCGTTATTGGAACGATTGGTGGCGTTTTCCTAAAAAATTACTATGTCCGACTTCACTTCGTTGGAATTTCAGACACAATTGGCGGAGCGACTTTGCTTCTGACTTTTGCGTTTTTCTCGCCACATCATCTTGTTTATCTTCTCCTTGGAACTCTCATTCTCGTTCAAGGTCCAGCGATCACACATCTTTTAGCCCGTGGCGCAGTCAAGGCAAAAATCAACGTGGAGGAAAAGAGATGGCACTCGCCGAAATATTGATCTTTGTGATCATAGGGCTTTCAACATCAATTTTGCTCGTAAAAGAACGTGTATCTATAATTTTAACGTATGGTGCCATTTCGGCTATAGCCGTTGTAATTTTTTCGCTCTACGCCGCGCCTGATGTGGCGTTGGCGGAGGCTTCAATAGGGTTGGTGTTTTCGGTTTTTTTGTACATGGTCGTCCTTCAACACAGGGGGAAATTATGGGTCACGATGGTGAAGATCGATCGATCGATCGATGAGTTGGAGATTGAAATTTTAGGCTCATACTGCAAAGCGCACGATCTGGAGTTGAAAGTCATAGAATCAACTCCAAACGAGGCTTTGAAAATGCTCAAAGATGGAAAAACGGAAATGGTGGCTGCCGCTTTCATAAATACAAATAAAAGTGATCAAGTGAAAATGACCGATGGATTTCTCGAAACTAAAATACTTTACTTCAAAAACGATGATGAAAATTCCTCGTTTTTAGGTGGCTTTAACACTTTTTTAGAGGCGTTGGAAGCCTTTAAGAGTGGAAAGATAAAGCACTTCAAAGTCGATCTCGCCAGGTATTTGCATTCATCTTTAGAAGGTCATAACGTCCCAATTCCTGAACACGAAGAGAAAGGATTTTTCTATTCTTTCGCCGTTATCAACGATGAACCCGAACTTCTTAACTCTTTTAACGAGCACTTGAAAAACATGAAAGAAAGCGGAAATCTTCAAGAAATGGTGGAAAGGCATATAAGATGAGAAAAGTATCCATAATCGCGACGATCGTATCACTCGCGATCATTTTAACAGTCGCATCTTTCACGAAATTCACACCTCATAACGCGAATCACTATCCACTCGCGACGGAACTTTACGATGGCAGCGCGAACATCGTCAGTGCCATTTATTTGGATTTTAGGTTGTACGACACGCTTTTTGAGGTTTTGATATTCTCCGTTGCGATAACAGGTGTTTCTTTCTATTCAAAAAGGGTGAAAGAAAGCGGGAGCATCTCCGTTGACAAGTCGCCACTTATTCGATTTGAATTGATCTTGTTGGGCTTTTTAACACTCGTTTGGGGAATATACACCGCGATAACGGGGCACTTGCAACCGGGCGGTGCATTCAGTGGAGGCGCGATAAGCGCAAGCGGGATAATAGTTCTTACAATGGCCTTGGGAACCGAAAAAATTCACGCAATAACGGAGCAATTTGAATTAGAATGGATCGAAAACCTCGTTCTTTTCGTCGTGGTGGCTTACGCGATCTTTGCCAATGTAAATGGTGGATTTTTTTCACCCGGATTTCGAGTCGGTAAAGTGGGACAACTTTTCAGTGGTAGAGGTGCTTTGCTCTTGAACAGTTCAATTGGTTTCAAAGTTTTCGTCGGAGGATGGGCGATCTTCTACGAATTTTCCAAACGGAAGGAGAGCGTTTGATGAATCTCAATCTTCTTTTATCCTTGATGGTGATGGCCATCGGCATCGTGATAGTGCTCGTTAAAAGGGATTTGCTCGTTAAGCTCATTGGGCTTGGTGTGTTGGAAACCGCTGTAACTTTGTCCTTTGTGTTGGTAGGATACACGGGTCCCTTGCCTCCCCTACTCACTTTACCGATAGAAAGGGTAGATCCGCTTCCCCAAGCCATGATCATCACATCCATTGTCGTCGGATTCGCCGTGTTGGCTCTTTCACTTGTGTTCGTCATTTACCTCTCAAATGTTTATCACACAACCGATGTCATCAAATTGATTAAAAGGATCAAAAAAGATGAGCGCTGATCTAATTCTCTCCCCCATACTCATCGCCGTGATTTTTGGAACGCTGAGAATTTTCGTGAAGAAGCGTTGGATGAATTTGGTCGAACTGCTGTTCATTACAGTTGCAACGACACTTGTTCTCGTTCAACAACACCCCATAATTTTTGTGGTCGGAGGATGGAGCTCGGCAATTGGAGTCGAGATTAAATACGACACGGCATCTTTTTGGTTCATACTTTCACTTTTGATCGTTTGGGCATCCGTAAAAGTCAGATTCGAAAAGTGGGAATCAACTGTTGAGTCATTGATCGACTATCTTTTTGCTTCGTTGTTCGCACTCTTCATATCAAACGATCTTTTCAACATCTACGTCACCATCGAGCTCGCATCTTTAATATCATTTTTGTTGGCGGGCCATGGAAAAAACCCTTCCAGAATTTGGGCGGCGTTGAAGTACATGTTTTTAAGCTCGATTGCGCTTAATCTTTACCTTTTCGGGGTGATCATCGTATATTCAAATGTTGGAGTGCTGTCAATTGGTGCTTTGAGAACGGAAAAAGTTCCGGAATTCGGTTTGATTTTCATCTTAAGTGCACTAATGGTAAAATCCGGAGCTTTTGGCTTAAGCGCTTGGGTGATAGATGTGTACTCCAAATCCGAAACGTCGGTTTCTATGATCTTATCAGGTGCGGTCGTGAACGCTGGCCTGTTTGGAATCATAAGGATTTATCCACTTTTGTCTCACCGATTGAGAGTATTCGTTTTGGCAGTCGGAGTGATTTCAGCGTTTGGAGGGGCTGTATACGCAATTTCAGAGAAAAAAGTCAAAAGGGTCTTGGCGTTTTCCACGTTTTCACAAATGGGAATCGCTTTCATGGCTCTGGGTATTTCACCTTTGATAGGCGCAATTTACGCCTTTTCGCACTCCAGCGCAAAGGCGCTACTTTTCTCAAAAAACGGTAAGATCTCCGCCACTATTGGATCTCTTTCCTTGATTGGGGTTTTTCCATTTGCTGGATATTACGCGAAAATACCTCTCGGTAAAAACTTTCTATATTTTTCCATGTTGATGGTATTTTTGACATCTGTTTACATCGTAAAAATGTTTGAAAAAGATCTGAAATGGAGAATTTCAGCATTTGAAATCCCACTTGAATTTGCTCTAATTTCTTTGGCGTTTTTTATGCCTTTTGGAAGTTTAGCCCACATGTTGGAAATATACGCACTTGCCGCCGTGG
>WGFY01000061.1 GCA_015491995.1 Mesoaciditoga sp. | reverse complement strand
GATAAGATCTTATTACAAACGCAAAGGATATCTTTTAACAAGTGCTCATCTGAGTTATTATAAGTATCAAGCGATAAGCAAAAAAGGTGTTTTGGAATACAGGGTGATACAAAGGCACGTCGGAAATGTGAAGATCGTCGGGAACATGAAAACACAGAAATATCTGATAGAACGTGAAATTCAGTTCAAAAAAGGTGATCCTCTTACGGCCAAAACGTTTGTTCAAACCTACAACAATCTTAAGAACACTGGATTTTTTAGCAACGTTTCGATATACCCGTCCATCACATCAGAAAATTCTTCAAGTGTGAATGTGATCATAAAACTCGTGGAAAACGATAAGCCGAGGAAGCTTGGTGGGGCCTTTACCATCGGACAGTCAAAAGAAGGCGAGCCTTGGTACAGCGGAATAGTCGCAACTGGGAAGATAGGACTATTGAACTGGGCCGGATATGGTCAAAGTTTCAATGCCGAACTTAACCTTGGAATGAACTCGAATGCCAATTTGAGTTATGGCACCGTCTTCCCTTTCAATTTGCCACTCAACTTCAAAAGCAGTCTTTATTACAAGAGTTTAAAACCTTTTAAGGAAGTTGACGGCAAAAACATCTATTACAAAGAAAATAGAACTGGCGTTTCTGCCAGTTTGGGATATCAGCCAGACGTTCATACATCTTTTAACGTTGGAGGACATTTTGAATTTTTCAACAGAAGCATCGACTCTACACCAGTTGATTTTGGTCCAGCTTCAGGAACAAGCAGGGAAATTAGCCTGAACTTCAACTACGTTAACGTTGATAACGTTTTTTCACCGATGAATGGAATCAAGGTATTTCTCGGTGCACAACTCGCAGGCTTTGGAGGAAATGAAAATTACAATTCTTACACGACGATGGTTTCCGGATACTTACCGATCTTCAAGAATTTCTCAATAGCTGGACGCGTTTTGATGGGCGTATCTGAAGGAAAAGATTTTCAAGTTGGAGGTGTAACAACCGTTAGAGGATGGAAGCCAAAGTCAGGCAATCAAGAATTCGTGACCAATTTGTCACTTAGGTATTCACTTCCTTCCAGCATTCCGATAACGCTTAACGCTTTTTACGATTGGGGAGGCGCAAAAAACAATTTGCTTTACGATGGCAACTTGTACTACGACTTCATGAATTCCATAGGTGTAGGAGTGGCCGCTGATATTCCATATTTAGGAGTTATAAGGTTAGATTTTCCTTTTAAAGCGGATAACGGAAAATTGGAATATTCCGGCATGACATTTGGCGTCGGACAGATGTTTTAAAAACAGAGTGTGATATAATTTGTCCACAAAACATGTGAGCGTACTGCTAAATGAGGTGATAAACTCATTTGAGCATCTTGAAAGTGAAGACCTTGTAGTCGATAGCACTTTGGGTGGCGGAGGTCATGCAAAAGGCATTTTATCGGTGTATCCGCATGTAAGGCTGATAGGCTTAGATCGTGATGATAATGCGTTGGAAATTGCCCGTGGTAATTTGGAAGAGTTTGGAAAACGTGTCAGGCTCTTCAAATCCAATTTTTCGGATCTTGATAACGTCTTTGAATCTTTGAAAATTTCCAAAGTTCAAGCCATTTTGGCAGATCTTGGAATGTCTTCTTTTCAATTGGACGATGAAAAGCGTGGTTTTTCTTTCAGAATGAACGGACCACTTGACATGAGAATGGGTTTGAATGAAAAGAGTGCTTACGATGTCATCAACACCTATCGTGAAGAAGAATTGGCAAGAGTGATATACGAGTATGGAGAAGAACGATTTTCAAGGCGAATTGCAAGACGTGTTGTTGAAAAAAGACCAATTTACACGACATCGGAACTTGTAAACGTGATCATCGTGGCAATGCCAGCTTCAGCCAGAAAGAGATGGAAAAGTACGGTTATCCGAGTTTTTCAAGCTGTGAGGATAGAGGTAAATGAGGAATTGAAAAACTTGAAAACGCTGATCGAGGTGGCCAGAAAATACCTTTCAACCAACGGAAGGATTACAGTTATATCTTTTCATTCGCTCGAAGACAGAATCGTCAAAAGGGCGTTTTTGAGGGAAGAATTCATCCCTATTTCAAAAAAACCTGTACTTCCTTCTGAAAATGAACGTAGAGAGAATCCGAGATCGAGAAGCGCAAAACTTAGAACCGCTAAGAAGGCGTGAGTATGGAAATAAAAAGTGAAACATTGATAAACGCTAAAGGGGTCGAGAAAAGTCGAGTTTGGACGCTGAGCGAGGGGTTGGGAGTCCTGAGATCTCTTGCGATAGGTGGAACAATTTTTTTGATTTTAACCGTTCCTCTCATGCTCAACATCCAAGCCAGCAAGTTCAGATCCGAATCCTCTTCCTTGATGATAAAGGCAAAAACCTTCCAAGATCAGATTCTTAGCAAAAAGGGCATGATCGACTCTGCTCTTGAAAAATATTTCCCAAATGCTATTTTAATTAAGATCGATGGAAAGAAATTTTTCTTAAGAAGTAAATGAACGAGCGAACAAAGTTAATACTCTTTCTTTTTTTGGTAAGCCTTTCTTTTTACGTTGCGCGTACAATAGTCGTTTTAACGAGCTTTAAGGCAATTCCAATTTCCCAATCTCACCTGTATTTTCCAGCGCCTTATGGAAGCATAATGGGTTTGGACGGCGAGCCGCTTTCTGCGAATCTGCTATCTTACAATGTTTACTTGGATGCAAAGTACGCCAAGGTTCTTTCCGATATAAAGGGATGGAATTATCCCCAGGTTGTGCGTGGAGCTCTGAGATACTTCGGAATAAATCCTGATACAGTCGCCATTTCTAAGATGGTGAAAAAAGCTGTTGGCGGGGTGGAGATAGGCGTGGTTTCAAGGAAAAAAGTTTTGAACATTCCCAAAAAATATAGAAATTTCCTAAATATAAAAAGTGTGTACATAAAATCTCATCCTGCTACTTTTGTAAAAACGCTCGTAAATGCACTTCAAAAAGAGTATAAAAATTATCTCAAACCTAAAAAAAGCGGAGAAATCGTTTACGGATCTTTTGGCCCTTACAAGCTTTACTCAAGTATCAAAAAAGTGACAGATCCGATCGGCGGAGATACCATTTTCACAACTGTAGACCCACGCATTCAATCTTTTGCCTTCAAAGCCATAACGGAAGCGGTCAAAACCAACGCTGCCAGTGGTGGAGAGGTGATCGTTTCAAATCCAAAAACTGGAGCGATATTGGCGATGACTTCCACATGGCAGTGGAACGCCCCTGTTATGGATGTGTTTGAGCCAGGTTCAACTTTAAAACCGCTTATCTTTGCCGCTGCGCTTCAAGATGGTGTTGTGAGCACACATACAACTTTTAGTGGGCCTTATTTCAGACCATCTTCAAAAATTCCTTTGATTATAAGAGATGCGGAAGCTCATTCATGGCCGATAACTTTAAGGCAAGCTCTTGTTTACTCTTCAGACGTCGCCGAAATGAATATCGCACATGATTACATATCGACATACGGTAGGACAGCTTTTTACAATTTGTTTAAGAAATTTGGTTTTGGATCGAGAACAGGTGTGAATCTTCCAGGAGAAGTTAAAGGACTGCTAATCCCTCCCAAAAAATGGTATGCCATTGGCGGGGTTGAAATGTCCATCGGTCAGGGTATAGCAGTCACGGGTATTCAGCTTGTAACCGCTCTTAACTCGATAGCCAACGGCGGTTACTTGATAAAGCCCCATATCGTGAATGAGATAGTGTCTCCTGATGGTACTGTTTTATTTAGTCATTCACCACAATCAAAAAAAATATTCAACAACGATGTTGTGCGAATTGTCAAAAATTTCATGATAGATGTGGTTAAATTTGGAACGGGAAAGCCGGCCCAAATTAAAAACGTGCTTGTAGGTGGTAAAACCGGAACTGCTCAAAAACCTGTGAATGGTGTTCTCTCAGAAAGCGGTCCATATTTCTCTCTGTTTTATGGATTTTTTCCAGCAGATGATCCTGAATATTCGATTTTAATCATGGTGGATCAAGCGTCTAAAGGTAAATACTACGGTCAAGAGGTCGCCGCTCCCGTTTTTCACCAGATTGGTAAGTACATCTTAAAACTTGAAGGTTACGGACACCAAGAGATCTTTAGAACTTTTTCGCCAGTTTCAATGCCGAATTTAAAGGGCTTAACTTTGAATGAAAGCTTGAAGATTCTTAAAGCGCTGTCGATACCAGCAAGTGAAGTTCATTTTTCTGGGAATGGTGTGGTTGTTGAGCAGTATCCGCCAACATACACTCCTCTTTTAAAGATAAAAAGTGTTAAAATTTCGTTGGGACAATCATTTTGAGTGAGGTGATCTTGTGAGTAGACTTGTATGTTACAAATTAAGAAAAAAATTTGGAAGAAGAGTTGCGGTAAACGACGTCTCACTTTCGATAGAGAGCGGTGAGATTATCGGGATACTTGGACCCAACGGTGCTGGCAAGACGACATTTTTCAACATGATACTCGGTCTTGTGATCCCGGATTCTGGTCATATTTACAAAGATTCGCAAGAGATCACCCATTTTCCAGTTTATAAAAGAGCCTTAGGCGGTATAACCTATTTGGCACAGGAAACGTCTATTTTTTCTGGTCTCTCAGTAGAAGACAATCTCAGAATCGTTCTCGAGAATTCCAAACATTCAAAGATTTTTATAGAAAGGAAGATAAAAGAATTACTTCAAAAATTCGGATTGGACTCCCTTTCAAAGCAACAATCGTATCTCCTATCAGGAGGAGAAAAAAGAAGATTGGAACTGGCAAGAATGATGACACTTTCACCGGATTTTTTACTTTTGGACGAGCCTTTCGGTGGAGTGGATCCCATAACGGTCAAAGAAATACAACAATTCACCAGAACGTTGAAAATCCATGAAATGGGTGTGATAATAACCGATCACTCTGTGGAAAGAATCGTAGAAGTTGTGGACGAGCTGTATGTCATACACAACGGAATGATATTGGCTAAGGGAGATCCTACGACGGTGCTTGAAGATCCGGAAGTCGTTAGGAATTATCTTGGAGAGTGAGTTTTTCTTCGATCTTTTTGGCGATCTTTTCTCCAACAATTTGTTTTAGCTCCTCGTAAGAAGCGTCTCTTATACTGTTAAGACTCTTAAAGGATTTTAAAAGGCTCTTTTTTCGTTTGGGACCTATGCCAACAACAGAATCCAAAAAAGAAAAAGTCATCTTTTTATCTCTCAAAAGGTAGTGATAAGATGTTGCGAAACGGTGTGATTCATCTCTTATGGCTATCATAAGTCTTAGCACATCGTCATTTAGAGAAAGATGAAGATCTTTTCGTTCTCCGGGAAAAACTATCCTTTCATCTTCTTTGGCAAGTCCAACGACATTTGCATCGACTATTCCAATTGTGTGAAGTGCCATTTTGACCGCATTTACTTGCCCTTTTCCTCCATCAATGAGCAAAAGATCTGGCAATCGATTATGGGTGTAACGTCTTTTGATAACCTTCCTCATCGCCTCGAAATCGTCGGGTTTTGAGAAGCTTGAAAGGTTGTAACGCCTGTATTTTTTTTTGTTGGCTGTTCCCTCAACAAAGGCAACAACCGAGGCAACAGTGAGTGTACCAGAAGTATGCGATATATCTATTCCTTCTATGAGAAGGGGAAGCTTACTCAATTTCAATTTTAACTTCGTCATTTCTAAAGCGTGTATTTTCCTATATTTTGATCTTAGATATTCATCCAAACTTCTCTTCACCATCGAAATTATGGCCTTTTCATTCTCATCCTCTGGTACCTTTATATTCGAAGAAATTCTTTTTGACCATTTTTTAATCCCTCTAAACTCCTTTGGAACCAAAACGAGTTGAGGTGGAATCTCACCACGCCCTAAATAATATCTTTCAACAAATCTTTTATGATCACCGTCGAATTCGAATTCCAATTTTGTGAGCATCATTCCCCTTCTTACCTTGATCAGGATGGCCCCGCCATTTTGAACTTCGAAAGCGTCAACATCTATTGGTTTTTGAAATTCAACGCTTTGCTTAATCAAAAAATCGTTAAGGCGAATGTAAAGATTTTTTAGAGTTTGAGCGGATTCAAACATCTCTCGATGGGCGTACATTTCTATGCGTTCTTCTATCCATTTTTTCACGAATTTCGTATCTCCAGAAAGAAGTTTTTTCATCATTTCCACACGTTTATCGTACTCTTGATAACTCACCAATTCAACGCAAGGAGCCAAACATCTTTTTATATGGTATTCAAAGCATGGAGACTTAACCTTGGAAAAGTCAAAAGTACAACTTCTCAGTTGAAATATGGGCTGAACCAAATTCAAGAGTTCTCTAAGAAACCTTACACTTGTGAATGGTCCAAATGAATTTGGGCTTTTCTTGTGAGTTATCTTAACGTATGGAAACTCTTCACCCATGAATTCTATGTAAGGGTAAGCACGGCTATCCTTTAGAAGCACGTTGAAATGGGGCTTGTAGCTGTAAATAAGATTGGCCTCCATGAGTAGAGCTTCTCTCTCGTTGAAAAGGGTTACGTATTCCAAATCATTTGCTTCATCAACAATTCTGTGAGATTTTTGACTGGCATTCTTTGAAAAATAGCTTGAAACACGTTTCCTTAAATTTTTGGCCTTTCCTATGTATATAGGAGTCCCATTTTTTTGAAATATGTAAACTCCCGGTTTTTCTGGAATCAAACACGCTTTTTGATAAAGTTCCAAGACACTCACCTTTGTTTACTCGTAATATCTCAAAACCTCGGCAGGTGGAAGGCTTGAAGCTTTCTTAATTGGTAATAAAGTAGCTAAAATTGAAATGATGTAGAAAACAAATGCAAGGCTAAGAACTTGACCCCATGGTACGACCATGTTTCCCAAATTAAGAGAGGAATAGATCATGTACGAAGTTATCCAACCGGCAAAGAAACCACTGAGAATACCAAAAACAACCACAAAGTTAGTCTCAATGAAAAAGCTGCTAAACACTTTTCTCTTTGTAAATCCAATGGCTTTAAGTATTCCAATGGTTCTACGTCGCTCATGCAACGTTTTCAGGATCAATATCGCAAGTCCTACTATCCCAACAGATAAGCCGAAGTACAGAAAAGAATTTATTATGTTGACAAAACTCATGATCATGCTCGAAAAAACATCCACCATCTGTTTGGAAAAAATCCCCACCGAAAATCTTGTTTTCAAAAAAGCCAAGAATTTTTCGAAGTTCCTGGATTTCTCATTTTTTGTGTTACCTGCAAGCTTTACCAAAAGGAAATTGTTGGACATCTTTAATTTTCCAAAGGCACTTTTGATGTTTTGAGCAGTGGTGTAAAATCCAACTGGAAAAGCTGTCATTCCGTTATTTTCAAAAGTTGCAACTACCCTGAACTTTTTAAAATTTTTCAAAGGCCCGGAAAGTGCGAGTTCTACCCCTTGAGCAGCTTCTCCGGAAGAAAAATTGAATGAGAAATTTCCTTCTTTTGATATTTCCACAGTCGTTCCGACGCCAGCACGTGGCAGTCCAAATGACACAACGCTTCTAGGATGGGCTCTAAGATAACTCCACAAGGAGTTCATATCTTTTATCTCTGGAATTGAGCGCCCTATTTTAAAAGCGCTTCCCTTCAGAAATTTTTCGTTGGCATTCACCATTTGATAGATCTGTTTTTCGGAGTACCCGTTAACGGCATATCTAACTGATATCATCGAAGCTGTTGCATAATAAGTCACATAACTCATTTTAGATATATCAGTTTTCGTCATCTTAAGATTGCCCGACATGGGGATTCCAATGGCGTCATAGCCTTGAAACATGGTCTTTTCCCCAGATTGTATTTGAACCACTTGCGAATAAGGAATAATGGTCATCAACGAAATCACGAAAATAACTATGGCATACATGGCAATTGTCATCCCTGTTCTCCCTTTGTTCTGGGAAGTTTCAGCCAAAGCAAGTTTAAAGGGTGCTCTAAGTGAAGGAATGGAAAGTTTGGAAAAGATCTTGTCAAATATCTCAAGGTTATATGATAAAAAGAAAAGAGCTGCAACTAATATGGAGAAGCTTTTGAGTCCTAAGAACCACAAAGAATTCTCGCTGGCGCTTTGAACGTACGGAATTTGATTGGAAACAAAAGAGAACACAATGGAAAAAAGAACCACAAAATTTCCAATGTATTTCTTGGTTCTCCCCTTTTTAAAAAAGGAAGGGAAAATAAACATGGCTCCAATAACCCCTGTGTACATCACGAATGCATCCACCGCTATATTTCCAAAGATCGCAAGCGCTATGAATAAGGTAAAAAGGAAGAGAACGAAATAAAGTGTTTTTCTTCTTTTCTCAAAAGGATTATCTGGTATGTTTCTTATCGCTTTCACTATGTTAAGCCTTCCAATTTTGAAAGCCATGAAAGCCAAAACCACAAGTGGTATAATCATCCCAAGCGAGAAACCATAAACAAGGGAAATCAAGTTAAAATGGAAAGAAAAATTTGAAGATTGTACGCTGAACATGTTACTCAACTCACTTGTCATAGTGGAGAAAAACCCAGAGAATTCTTTGACCATGAACCATGCCACCGCAAGTCCCACGAAACTGCCAACGAACGATGCTATCAAGGAATAAACGAATCCTTCAAAGTACAAGATGAAACCCGTCTTTTTTCTTGAAAATCCTATGGCGCGTAAGGTTCCCAAACTACTCTTTCTCTCATCCGCAAGCATTGTGTAAATGTTTACGACCAACAAAGCTCCGGCAGCAATTGCAAAACTACTGAGAAGTATGAAAAGCTTTCCAATTTGTTGACTGCTTATACCCTTTATCTGATTTCTCTTTATGGTGTCTATTTTTACCGATTTATTTGAGATCTTTTTGATAATTTCATCGACTTCATTCGTGTAACGCACACCATTTAAATAATCACCTTTGTTGGATACAAGCAATTGGTTATATCCACTCACTCCAAAAAAGTGTTTGATCTGTTCTAATGTTACAAATATCGGAAGGCTAAACCTTCTAATTCCTTGATATCCCAGCACACCTTTTCGAGGTGCTATGCCAACTATCTTGAAAGTTGGCGGAGTCCCAAATACCATTTGCAACGGGTTGCTTAAAGCTTCGATCGTATCACCGACCTTAAGCTTCAGGTAATCGGCCACCGCCTGACCTATTACGATTTCGTTTCCTTTGAGTGTCACATTTGGAAAATTCTTCCCTTCTCCAAATCGCCGTAATTTTGAAATATCAACACCTATGAAAGAAACTGTGGTGATTGCACGTGGATCCAAGGAGCGTATTTTCCCCTTTGGAGCTGCCACGGTTTCTTTTATGGCTATTGGTAATGCCGAATCAACATAAGTGGATGTGGAGAGAGCACCGATTAATTTGTCGAGTTTCTGTGTGTTGAAATAAGAAAGTTTTGGTCTTACAATTTCATCTATCGTACCTAAATTTTTTCTAATTCCAGAATACATAAAATATTGAAAAGAATCGTTCATGGCAAAAGAACCGACTATAAAAGCCGTACCTGTCAAAGAGCCTGATACTATGAGAATCATGGTCATTTTTCTTCTAAAAGCATTTCGTAGACTCATCTTCGAAAGGGTTTTATGTCTGTAAGCGTATATGAACGTTGATGCTATCACCGTTAAAATTAGGAAAAAAGACGCAAAAAGCACGTAATGCACCTCCATTAATTCGTGTGGATTTCAATTTAGAGAAAAATCAAAGATCAAAGCTTAAATTTCTTTGAGAATTCTTTTGCTATTTTTTGAGCGGTAGGAGTATCCGCAATTCCACCTTTTCCAGTTTCACGAAGTGATTCTGGCATGGCTATACCAACTTTTGCCATGGCATCAACGACTTCATCAAAAGGTATTACGCTTTCAACACCTGCCTTTGCAACATCAGAAAACATCAAGGCCAAAACTGCACCTGACGCATTTCTCTTCACGCAAGGAACCTCCACAAAGCCTCCTACCGGATCACAAACGAGCCCCATCAACGATTTCAGCGAAAGTGCTGCCGCATTCGATACCTGTCTTGGAGTTCCACCGGTAGCATGAACTGCCGCTCCAGCAGCCATGGCCGTTCCACTGCCTATCTCAGCCTGACAGCCGGATTGTGCTCCGGATAAAGACGCATGTACTGATATGATCTTGCCAATAGCTCCGGCAACTATCAGCCCAGAAACGAGCTTATCTCTTTCAATGCCTGATTTTTCAAGTGTTAGAAGAACACCTGGCATCACACCACTCGATCCACCGGTTGGACATGCGACTGTTCTCCCCATCGAAGCGTTGTTTTCGGCCATCAAAACTGCTATAGTTGCAGCCGTAAAAACCTTTTCTCCTATGAATGCATGTGGAAGATATTCGTACATCTTCTTAGAATTAGAACCTGTCAGTCCCACCAAAGTCTTGAACGTTTTTCCTTTATGTGATTCATATTCTTCCTCCATCACGTGAAGAAGTTCAGAAGTTTTTTCCATGATCTCTTTTGGGGATTTTCCACTGTCAAGCATCTCCCAATGAAGTACAACTCTATCCAAAGGTTCTCCAGTTTTTTCGGAAATATCAACAAGTTCTGAAAATCTGTTCACATTCATGTTATCACGTTCCTCATCAAAATATCGCCTTAGCGTACATCAAAGATTTTACAACTTCAAGATGCCTTAGAGCATTCAAAACACTGTCTGAGGGTTCACTATCCAATTCTATAACGGCATTGGCACGTTTTAAATAACGACTTTCTCTGTTTAACTCAAGACGCGCAATGTTCACATCACTGAACGAAATGGTTTTTATTATAATTTCAAGTGCACCTGGCACGTCACTGTTTTCCACAACAAGCGTTGGGTATTCTCCATCAAGTTGACATCTCAAAGAGTCAATTGATATTATCTTTATCCTTCCTCCACCTACTGAAGAGCCAATGATTTCATGATGCTCACCATTTTTTGTCGTAAAGATCTTCACGGTATTCGGATGAACTTCTCCTAAATCAACAGGCTTGAACTCATATTTCATCCCAAGAGTTTTTGCAATTTTGTCTGCATGGGCAACTCTCGAATCATCAGTTGTGATTCCACAAAGTCCGGCTATCAAAGCAAGCCAAGTTCCATGTCCGATGTAAGTCTCTTGAAAGGAACCATGAAGGTAAAAAATAACATCTTGAGGAGTTCCGCCATCAAGATTGTAAGCGAATTTTGATATTCTCATCGCTCCCAACGTGTGGGAACTAGAAGGGCCTATCATAGATGGCCCTATTATTTCAAGAATTGAAGGCACACTATCATCTCCATATGCTAATTTCTACCATGTTATAATTATACATCATAGCTTCGTCATTACACCTATTGAATTTTAAAAGATGGATGTTTGTGGTTATCAACGATCATCTTTTGGCTTCACACCGTTGCGTGAAGAGTATTGCAAGGCAACCTCATGGACAAAACTCACATATTTTAAAAGCGTGTTCTCCTTACGATATGTTTTCAGTATAGTGTTATAATACAAGTGTTTTTTGGAATTCATCATTCCTTCCAAAGAAGACTCCATCGTCTATACAACGGGGTAGTTCACTTTCACCTTACATAAAGTAAAAAGTGAATTTTGAAGTGATGAAAAAAGAAAAGAGGGATGGCTTTGAAGGTTGAATTTTCAAATTTTTTAGAAAGTTCGCGATCGAAAATTCGCGAACTTGTCAACAGGCTTTACAACCATTTCGATTACGTTTCCGTTTTGGGTACAGACAGCAAAGGAAGCTTTTTCCTTGTGAATGCAAATGGTGTAAATGTTCGCGATAGTGCCTGGACTGAAAGGGGATTTGTGGTAAGGGTACACGACGGAAATTACCGCGAGTTTTCATTCAACAACTTAGATGATATCGAAGGACTCGAAAGAACGATCACGGAGTCCATAAAAATCGGCTCTGGGATGAAACTTTCATCTTATCCGGTGATCTATGAGGAAAAAATCGAAAAGAATTTTTCCACCAATGTGAAAATCCTTCCGGAGAATGTGACCGCTCGAGAAAAAATCGAGAAACTTTCTGAAATGAAAGATATAGCATTTGAAAACTCAAATAAACTCAAGAATTTCAACGCGATCTACGAAGAAGTTCAGATCGCCAAGATGTTCGTTTCTAAGAAAAAAGAGTTATCGCAGAGTTACGTCTGGACACAGGGTTACCTACAGCCCATTGTCATGGATGACAACAACATCAAGGAAGTCTACGAAAGTTTTTCCGGGCTCAAAGGCGTCGAACTCCTCGATGAGATGATGGTGAAAGTACCAAAGGTGGTCAAAGAGGCTGAGTCCCTTTTGAATGCAGAAAGGTTGGAGCCTGGTGAGTACGATGTCATATGCTCTCCAGACGTCGCTGGCGTAATAGCCCATGAAGCCTTTGGCCACGGTGTCGAGATGGACATGTTCGTCAAGGAAAGGGCTAAAGCGGCACAATACATAAATAAAAGAGTCGGATCGGATCTTGTCACCATGCATGATGGAGCCACTGCTGCCAAAGAAGTTTCTTCGTATTTTTTCGATGACGAGGGGACACTTGGAACTGATACCGTTGTCATAGAGAATGGGGTATTGAAGGCAGGACTTTCGGATCTACTTTCCGCGATGAAACTTGGAACAAAGCCCACCGGAAACGGGAAAAGGCAGTCTTTTGAAAGAAAGGCGTATGCGAGGATGACAAACACCTTTTTCTCACCAGGCAAAGACGTTCTTGACGATATGATAAGCTCGATTAAGAAAGGATATCTTCTCGAAAAATACGGCAGTGGTATGGAAGATCCAAAAAATTGGGGAATTCAGATCATGGTGACTTACGCAAGAGAGATAAAGGATGGAAAGCTGACTGGAAAGATCATCTCACCGGTTATAATGACGGGGTATGTCCCAGATCTTCTCAACTCGATCTCCATGGTTTCAAATGATTTTAAACTTTCTGGAAGCGGTGCCTGCGGAAAAGGGTACAAAGAGTTCGTCAAAGTTTCCGCTGGTGGCTCATACATAAAAGCGAAGGCGAGGTTGGGATGATGATCGACAAGATCACTAAAAGTCTTCGAGCCACAGGTGTCGAAGATTGGAAAATAATTGAAAAGAGCGTGGAATCGAAGGAACTCTTTTTCATAAAAAAGACTCTCGATATGAACAGGGCAAAGAAAGTAACGCAGTACGAGCTAACCGTCTACAAGAGATTCAAAGAAGGCGGTAAGAAGTACATGGGATCGGCAATTGTCAAAATCCATCCAACGATGTCACAAGATGAGATCGAAAAGGTTGTTGAAAGGGCACTTTTTGCGGCTGGATTCGTTAAAAACGAACCGTATCCGATTGTAAAACCAATGAAAAAAGACCTTCGCAAATCTTCCAAAGCTTTCGATAGGATCGACGACATAGTCAATGCAATATTCGTTGATGATGCGAAAGCGTGGCTCAATTCAACTGAGGTGTTCTTGAATGTTGAAAATGTCAGAATTTTGAATTCCGTCGGACTTGATGTGGCATATAGCCACGAAAGGCTCGAAATTGAGTTTGTGACGACATGCAAAGGCAAAGAAGAGATCGAACTTTACTGGGATCTCAAAACTTCGAATTTCTCTTTAGAAAATATTTCATCTAAAGTTACCGAAGCGCTGAAAGCAACGGCCGATAGAGCTGTAGCCAGACCAATTCCGAAAGTAAATGGCATTCCCGTGATCTTTGACGAAGATGGAACCGAAGAAATCTTAAGCTATTACCTTGAAAAATCCTCAGCGATGAACGTTTACGAGCATATGTCAAGTGCGAAAGTTGGAGATAAGCTTCAGGGTAACTTCAACGGAAGCCCGGTAACGCTTTATATCGATCCCACGATCGAAGAATCGTATTTTTCCAAGCCATTTGACGAAGATGGGCTTGAACTTAAAAAGTTCAGGCTAATCGATAAAGGAATACTCCTTTCATATTGGGGAAATCTAAGGTTTTCTCATTATCTCGCTACAACACCAACGGGAAACGCAACTAACTTCTGTGTGGAAGCCGGCGAAAAAAGCATTGACGAATTCAGAAGTGGCAAGTACATCGAGCTCAAGACCTTTTCGGATTTCCAAATGGATACGTTGACAGGAGATTTCGGTGGCGAGATAAGACTTGGATGGTATTGTGACGGCGAAAAGAGAACTCCAATAACCGGCGGCTCGGTTTCTGGAAACATAGTTGACGTTCAGGAAACACTAGAACTTTCAAAAGAAACGATCCGAGAAGGCGCTTACTCTGGTCCTCGGGCTTTGAAGATCTGCGGTGCAAAAATAGCCGGAATTGAATGAGAGGTGTAACGCTTCAATCGAATTTGGACACGATATTGGAAAGCAAAGTTAGGGAACTATAGATATCGCTCTTCAACATCCGTTCTGTAAAACTTGGCATCGAATTTCAACAGTTCTGCAAATTTGAGAGCCCTTTTGTGGGCATATTTTCCTGTGGCTACGACGTTTAGCACTCTTCCGCCATTTGAAACGAGTTTACCGTTTTTCCTGACAATGGCACTGCCGAAAATTATAACATTTGTTACCTCTCTTGCTTCATTTATCCCGGCAATTTCAACACCTTTTGCAGGCGAGAATGGATATCCTTTCGAAGCTATCACGAGCGTGTTTGAAGGCTCACCCCATTCAAGCTTTATATCTTTCAAACAACCTTTCATGGTGGCATTCACAATTTCACCAAAATCGTTTTTGAGTCTCACCATAAGAGTTTGAGTTTCGGGATCACCAAATCTTACGTTGTACTCTAAAACTTTTGCACCTTCTTCTGTGATCATCATACCCACGTAAAGCACACCGTGATACTTTATTCCTTCTTTTTTCAGCGCTTTTGAAATCTTGTCCAAAACTTCAAAAATGCTCTCCCTTTGCTTTCCCGTCAACATCACAGGAGAGTATGCTCCCATTCCGCCGGTATTTGGGCCTTTGTTATTATCCATGAGTTTTTTGTGATCCCTTGAAAAATCCATGGGTAAAAGCGTTTCGCCATCGTAAAGACACAACACGGATAATTCTTCACCTTTAAGGAATTCTTCTATCACGATCCTTCTGGAGGCATCACCGAACTTTCCCTCAAGCATGGATTGAATTTCATTTAAAGCATCATCAAAATTTTCAACGATCGACACGCCTTTCCCGCCGGTAAGACCGTCTGATTTCAAAACGTACGGTGATTTGAATTCTGAAATGACTTTTTTTGCATCTTCAAAATCATCCACAGTCACAGAGTTTGCACAGGGAATATCGTTTCGAAAATTGAACTCCTTGGCTTGAGCCTTTGAAGATTCAAGCCATGCCTTAGCTTTGTGCGGTCCAAAGGTCGCCACACCATACGATTCCAATATATCGGCTATTCCCTTGACCAAAGGGGCTTCAGGGCCAACGATGGCCAAAGAGATTCCCATGGCTTTGGATTTTCCTGCAAGCTCTTCAAAGCTACTCGCAGAAATAGTTTGACCGAGAGGCTCCATCAAGGGATTTGGATTAACGAAAAACAGTTGCTTTACCAACTTACTCTTTGACAATTTCCAAGCCAACGCGTGTTCGCGTCCACCGTTACCGTAAACTAAAACTTTCAATTTCAACACCTCAATGCTTGAAAAGTCTTTTCGATGTGAATATCATGGAAGCGTCGCCTTCCTCACAGGCGGAAATGGACTCGTTGTCTCTTTTTGATCCTCCGGGTTCGGCAAAGCATTTTATTCCATTTTCGAGTCCAGCTTGCACGGAATCCTGAAATGGAAAGAAACCATCGGATATCATGAGTGCACCATCAGTTTTGTGACCAAATTCTTTTGCCTTTTTGATCGCCAAATTTGCCGAATCCACACGACTGGGTTGACCTGCTCCCAAACCTATGAGCATCTTGTCTTTTACAAGAATCACGGCGTTCGACTTCACATTTTTTATCACGCCAAGCCCGAATTTCACATCATCCATCTCTCTAACTGAAGGTTTTCGGGAAGTAACACATCGTAATTCTCCATAAGGCGTTCCCAAATTTGACTCTTGAACGAGTATGACACCGTTTACAATTCTCCATTCTTTTTCGGAAAGGTAAGGATTGAACTCGATCAACGAAGCGCTTTTTCTTTTGAACAACTCTCGTGCCTCTGCCGTGATATCTCGAGCCAATATCATATCCCAGAAATGGGGTTTTATGGACTTTGCAAGTGTTGAATCTATCTTCCCGTTAACACAAAGCACCCCGCCAAAGGCCGATTTTGGATCTCCGGACAACGCTCTTTCGAATGTTTTAACTAAATCTTCAAAAAATTTGGACGCGCCACATGGATTGGTGTGCTTCACGATGGCCACACCATTTTCTCCACAAGTTGTGGCCACTTCTACAGCCGACATGAGATCGATGTAATTGTTGTAAGAAAGATTTCCACGAATGACGTTCAAATTATCAAAAAGCGACGGCATGTTCGCCACTTTTCCAGCCCAAGCCTGTTGATGTGGGTTCTCACCATACCTAAGCTCCTTCATTTCTTCCGTGGCTATTTGGAAAGGAGAATCGAAAAGATTGGAGAGAATGTTGGTGTCGTATCTTACGACTGTTTCCATAGCGCATTTTGCGAATTCTCGCCTGTCCTCAATTGCCAAAGGATACTTTTCTAAAAACTCATTGTATTGTGTTGGTGAAGAAATGATGGTAACTCTTCTGTAGTTTTTGGATGCAGCACGCATAAGTGCAACTCCACCAATATCGAAGTTCTCTACCATAGCATCTACTCCTTTGGGAATAGAAGTGCCAAATGGATAGAGATTCACCACAACCAGATCGAAATGTTCTCCCGTTGGTGCAAGTATCATTTCGAATATCTTTTCGTTTAACGTTTTAACCCGCCCAGAGGCAAGTTCTGAAAATCCGGTTATTTCTGACAATTCATGAACTTCGATTCCTTTTTCGGACAATTGTTTTGCCGTTCCAGATGTCGCGTAAAGAACGTATCCCAACTTCAAAAGCGATGATGCAAACTCATCCAGATTACTTTTATCACTGACACTTAAAAGCGCCTTCAAAATCCTCACCTCCGAGAAGTTTTTCGATGACAAAAGGATAGATTTTGTGTTCAACTTCGTGAATCCTCTCAGTCAAAGTTTCAATAGTGTCGTTGCCTAAAATTGGCACAACGGTTTGAGCCAAAATTGGTCCACCATCAACCTCTTCACTTACAACGTGAACCGTGACGCCTGTCCATTTCACACCGTAACCTATGGCATCCTGTATGGCATGTGCCCCTTTGAAAGAAGGCAGCAAAGCGGGATGTATGTTGATTATTTTGTTTTCGAACTCTTTCACGATTTTCGGTGGAAGTATTCTCATGTAGCCGGATAAAACTACAAGATTCGGATTCAATTCCTTCAGCGTGTTGAAAATCCCTTCATTCAGTTGCTTTTTGCCAAGCGAGCCGTCGATCGTTTTGTACGAAATTCCAGCTTTTTTAGCTCGCTTGATAAAACCAGAAGTTGGGACATCCGAGATCGCAAAGAAATCCACATTCCATTTTTTTGAGTAGGCGTATTCGATAATGGCCGAAAAATTGGTGCCTTCACCCGATCCTAAGACGGCGATCCGTTTCATCTTCACACACCTTTCCCGCAATTCTTGGTTCAAAATCGTGTAACTTATTCACTACATCGCTGACATTTTTTGGATCTGCAAGAATCACAAATCCTGTCCCCATGTTGAAAGTTCTCAACATTTCTTCATCTGAAACATTCCCGGATTTTTGAATGATCTCAAATATCTCTGGCACACTTCCGATCTTAAAGTCGAGCCTCAATCCCTTTGGAATGATCCTTGGAATATTTTCTATAACTCCTCCTCCAGTGATGTGAGCACAGGCATGAACACCTTCCATCGATTTAAAAACGTACAATTTGGTGGGGGCAAGTAATGAATTCAAAAGAGAGTCATCAAAATCGTCGATCAGTCTATCTTCTATTAGTTTGTTTACAAGCGTGTATCCGTTTGAATGAGGGCCAGAGGATGGAAGAGCGATCGCGACATCTCCATCTTTGACTCTTTGGGGACCTAATGGTTTTCCATCTGATGTTTGAACTTCTCCAACGACGAACCCAGCCAAATCAAGACCTCCCTTTGGGTAAATAGATGGCATTTCAGCGGTTTCACCACCCAACAATTTACATCCCAAATTACTCAGTATGGAATTAAGTGAACTGAAAAAAGGATCCAACAAAGTATCGTCTATTCTGTGACAACCTATGTAGTCGAGAAAAAAAAGAGGCTTCGCTCCCATACAAGATATGTCATTTACATTCATGGCCACAAGATCTTGAGCCGCCGCTTCCATTCTCATGTGCTTTACTTCCAAATTCAATTTCGTTCCAATTCCATCCGTGGATGTTACAAGTGCGGTACCTTTAAGATCAAATGTTCCTCCAAAAGGCCCTATGACATTTCCAAAAGTCCTTTGCAATTTCTTTACCAACTTATTTGACCTGTCTATATCAACCCCAGCATCTTTGTATTTCATGATTCACGCCTCCCAGTAAAACAATGTGAACAGAAAGAATCGCATCCTCCAAGCACTTCACACATTCCCTCAACGCTTAGGTATCCTAAAGTGTCAACGCCAAGACGTTCTTTCACGTATTCAATTCCATAACGACCTATGAGTTGATCTTTGGAAGCGATGTCTATTCCCCAAAAACATTCGTTTTTCACAGGTGGCGAGGCGACTCTGAAATGTACTTCTGCGGGTTTTGCCGCTTTTACGAGTTCAACGATCTTTCTTGATGTCGTCCCTCTCACTATCGAATCATCGATCAGCACAACTCGTTTCCCCTCAACAGCTTCTTTTATGACAGAGAGTTTTGCGCTCACAGCCTGTGCACGTTTTTGAGGCTCTATAAAAGTTCTTCCAACCCATGGATTACGAACAAGCGCAGGTTCAAGAGGTATTCCAGATTGCTTGCTGAACCCGATAGCTGCCAAAAAACCGCTGTCCATGACGGGAATAACCACATCGGCTTCCACTGGATTTTCGAAGGCGCATCGCATTCCCATTTTTTCCCTTATGTCATGAACGTTTCTGCCAAAGAGTATCGAGTCTGGGCGGGCAAAATATATGTACTCAAAGATGCACTGACGTGGTCTTTTTTTCACCAGTCTTTTGTATTCAAAACCATTTTCAGTAGCGATTGCAACGGAGCCTGGCTCCATTTCGAATCGATCGCCTCTACTTGGAAAAGCCGAGTCTTCACTTGAAAAAAGAGTCGTGTTTCCCTCTTTTCTAATCCATAGAGGTCTGTAGCCGTAGGGATCTCTCATGGCTACGACTTTGTTTTCAAAGAGAAAAAGTAAAGAATAAGCGCCTTGAATCTTAAAGATCTCGTTCGCCATTTCGTACGGATCCCATTCTATTGGAGGTGACTTGAAATGTTTTACGAGTTTATGGAGAAATATTTCGGTGTCTGAATTGGTTAGGAAAATGTGGCCTTCACTTTCAAGTTCCTTCATCATTTTCAGCGAATTTTCCAAGTTTCCGTTGTGAGCTATTGAAACCTTCGAGCTCATGTAGGTAAGCTCTATGGGTTGAGCGTTTACTTTCTCGCTTTCGCCAGCGGTGGAATATCTAACGTGTCCAATTCCCATGTGTCCCTTCATCCTTTCCACCTTCGACGTTGGCAAGGCCTCTCTGACAAGCCCCATTCCCTTAAGAGTTCGAAACTTATCGTTTGTAATGGATATGCCTGCGGATTCTTGACCACGATGTTGCAATCCAAAAAGTCCTCTACGTATCTCAATGGAAATATTTGGAAAGATCCCACCGTACAATCCGCATTTTTCTTTCACCATTCTTCACCCAACGAAGCGTACGCTTTTTTTAAAGATGAAAGTGGGACACTTTCAAGGTTCCAAACGAAGGAATTCCCATCAACGATGCCAATTTTTTCAAATTCCACGCCGTTTGATTTTAAATTTCTTTCGAACTCTTCTTCTTTCCCTTTTAGCACCTCTAATACGAAACGCGCCGGATATTCTTCGAATGGATACACCATGGTGGACATTCTCACACCTTTCATTGATTCTATCGCCATTTCTGCACAGGCAACGGCAATACCTCCATCCGAAACATCGTGTAGAGAAAGAACGAAGTCTTCAGATGACACGTTTTGCACAGTTTTGAGAGTCTTCGCACAATTTTCCCAATCAACTTCACAGAAGGTGTTCCCTTTTAAATACATTGCCGCTCCGTTTTCTGGGAGATTTATCCGCCCCACAAGATAAATGGAGTCTCCAAAATTCACAAAATGGGAACTTGGCACTTTTCGAATGTCTTCGACAACACCCACCACTCCCACAACGGGAGTTGGTGGAATTTCCTGGCCGTTGGATTCGTTGTAGAATGAAACATTTCCACCGGTGATCGGTATTCCAAGAAGTTTGGAACTTTCCTCAAGGCCTCTAACAGTGGCGTAAAATTGCGCCGCTATTTCATCTATTTCGGGATTTCCAAAATTCATGCAGTTGGTAACACCAAGTGGTTTACCGCCGGAAGCGATGACGTTCGCACACGCTTCAAAAAGAACGGCCTTCGTGCCTTCAAGAGGATTCAATTCAGTGTAGCTGGCATTTCCACCAAGTGAGAGTGCAATTCCCTTTTGCCCTTTCACATGAATCACGGCCGCATCAAAGCTTGGTGGTTTCACCGTTTCGCCGCCAACGCTGTGATCGTATCTTTCGTACACGCATTTTTTGGAAGCTATTGTCGGATTCGAAAGCAATTTGAGGAGAGTACCTTGAATTCTTCCAGACCAAAAAGATGGTCTATTCGTAATTGAATACTCTTTTTCTATCTCACGAGAGAGATCTGGCGGTTGCGTTACCAAAGTGAGAGGAAGCGATGACACCCTTTTGTTTTTATTGAAGACTCTGAATTCCCCACTCGACGTGGTTTCACCTATCTTAGCGAAATCCAACTCCCATTTCTTTGCGATACTTTCCACTTCTTCTTCATGATCTTTTTTCACGAGAAACGACATGCGTTCCTGTGATTCACTCAAGAGTATTTCCCATTCCTTCATTCCTTTTTCTCTCAAGGGCACTCGATCGACAAAGAGGTCAAGACCCAAGCCGCCGTGATCTGCCATCTCTGTGGTGGAACTCAATATCCCGGCCGCACCCATGTCTTGAACGGCTATGACACAATCGAGTTTGCATATCTCCATAGTGGCTTCGATCAAGCGTTTTTCTGAGAACGGATCTCCAACTTGTACAGACGGTCTGTCGTTTAGAGTTTCGTCTATCTTTCGTGATGCAAAAGACGCCCCATGCAAACCGTCCCTGCCGGTTTTCGAACCGACAAGGACCACGCTGTTTCCAGCACCTTGGGCTTTTGAAGTTTTAACGTCGCCTTTTTTCACAACTCCAACTGCCATGACATTAACCAATGGATTGTATGAATATCCCGAATGAAACCTTATTTCTCCACCAACAGTTGGAACGCCTATAGAATTGCCGTAAACACTTATACCAGATATCACACCTTCGTATATATGAGAGTGTGGCTCTGCAAAATGAAGTGAATCCAAGAGTGCCACTGGTCGTGCACCCATGGCTATTACATCCCGAATGATTCCTCCGATCCCAGTTGCGGCTCCTTGAAATGGTTCAACCGCACAAGGATGGTTGTGGCTTTCAACTTTGAAGGCAATGCCGATGTCGTCAATCCATACAAGACCAGCATTTTCGTCCGAAAGATTGAAATGTTCCTTTATCAGCCTTTTAGAATGCTTGTAGCCACAATGCTCTGACCACATGGCCGAAAATATGTACTGTTCCGTCTCGTTTGGATCTCTTTTGAGCAACTTTTTGATTTTTTCATAATCGTCACGCAATATGGGCATTTTAAGATTTTTTTGAGATGCGCTCATTTTTCCACCTCCGTACAGCCTTGAAGATTTTCAGGCCATCGTTGTTTTCGTGGTAAGGCATCGTTGAACGCTCAGGATGCGGCATCATTCCGAAGATGTTGAAATTTTTGTTGGCTATGCCGGCAATGGAATGTACCGAACCGTTTGGATTTTCAACATATTTGAAAAGAATTCTTCTTTCTCTTTCAAGAGTATCAATCGTTTTTTCATCTGCCGTGTAATTGCCATCACTATGGGCAATGTAAAGCCTTAGTTTTTCCACATTATCAAGTACATCATGGTTTTCCACTTTCAAGTCCACCATTTTACATATGAAGTTTCCGGTTCTGTTTTTTAAGAATGCTCCGGGTAAAAGCCCAGACTCGGCGAGTATTTGGAAGCCGTTGCATATTCCAATCACGATTCCTCGCTCTTTTTCAGCATACTCTTCGACCGCTCTCATAACAGGCGAAAACCGGGCGATCGCGCCGGGACGAAGGTAATCTCCATAAGAGAATCCACCGGGCAAGATCACAAGATCGTATTCGTCGATCGAAGTCCAATCGTGCCAGACGTAATCAACGTCAAAGCCACTTACCTTTAAGGCATTGAAAGTTTCACGATCGCAATTCGTTCCTTCAAAAACGACAATACCAGCTTTCATTTCTCAGCGCACTCCACGTT